>NZ_JYGP01000002.1:603793-905689 GCF_000960005.1 Streptococcus mitis
ACTAAGTTAAATTATATACCAATCCAAATAAAACTACAAATGGACTGTTTGGAAATACGAGCAATACTTTAAAGAGTGGTTTCTGGCTATTAACGATTGAAATAACCCACCAACTCATCAAAAATATAAATAAAAGTCCTAAATTACTGATATATTATAGTATCATTAAAACTTAACCCACTTATCATTATCCATGATGAAAGGCTTTGCCAGTCCGTCACCTGTGTAATCCGCATACTTAGTGCCTAAATACTTGTAGCAATCTTCCTTGCTGGCAAATTTAATCGCTTGGTAGGGCTCTTCGAAAGTCAATTTCTCTACAAATAAGAAACTATCATCAGCAGGCACTAAGACTCCAACGTGGCCTACAAACAGATACTCACCATCCAGATTATCGTGCAAGACTACAGATAGCATTCGAGCTTTATCGTTAAATTGAAACTGGGAGAAGAATGTTTCCATCTTTTCAACGTGAACCTTGACATCCGTCGTTGCTTCAGTTGGAACTCTCGAAAATAGAATATCAAACTCTTCCTTATCTTGTGAATCAAAGACTTTCCCCTTATCAATCGCATCGTTATCTAGGAAAAGCAATTGGTCATTCTTTTCAAGTTTTGGAATTGTGACTGAATTTTTCAAAAGACAATAACTATTGATACGACAGTTTGTACCAACGAAATCGCCTTTCTTTTGATTCCAAAGGTTGCTAATTTTCTCAACATCGTATTCGGTGTGAGTAAAGGAAGTGAAATCTCCTGATAGGCCTGTCGAGCCGACAATAGTATTATAATCATTTACAAGATTAAAAAAGGCATCAACACTATTTGGATCCAAGTGAGCTGATAAGAGAGATTTGACCTCTTCTGTACTTACCTGATTGTTTAGGTTGGTGTATGAAGCTTTCCATGGAACTTTCGCTGAACTGGTTTGCCTTTGATTCGTCCCTTCAAAAGTAGTATTTTGTTGTTGACAAGCAGTCAAGCCTAAAAACAAGACGGAACTGATTCCTAATGTGGCTAATTTTCTTGATTTCTTCATCTTCTTCTCCTTTTTACAGGTTTAGTAATTAGCCTTATTATACTATATAAATTGAACTTAAAATCATAATCTTCATCCACTACTTTTTAGAAAATCACAAATCCATTTGGAGAGATCACAAGCTGATTCTCTAGTTCTTGGCAATTGCTTGCTAGTGCTACTGCTTCCTTTTCTAAAAGATAATCTTCTTTGGACTGGTTAAAAATGGCTTTGATGACTTGGTTATCGTAATTCCATTTCAAGGTTAGTACATCAGCTTTGATTTCTTGGAGGCTATACTTGCCGTGCTGAATGATTGCTGACGCATGTTTGCGAATCTTAATCAGCCTCTTCATAAAGTTCAGCATATCATCGTCACTTGAGACACGTTCCCAAGGCATACAACGTCGACAATCTGGGTCTGGTCCTCCGGTTAAAGCTAACTCGGTTCCGGAATAGATGCAAGGTGTTCCTTTTTGTAAAAAGAGAAAGGCTAGGGCTGATTTAACCAGTTGAACGTCTTCATTGGCCGTCCACAAAATACGTTCTGTATCATGCGAATCCAAGAGATTAAACATCACTTCTGAAATCTGCTGCTTGTAATACATAGACTGGCAATTGATTTCATCAATGAATTGGTCTGTCTTCTTAACACCTCGTAAGAAATAGTCCTTGATGCTATCAGATAAAGGATAATTCATGACCGCGTGAAACTCATCTCCGTTTAGCCAAGGCTGAGACGTATGCCAGACTTCTCCAAGGATATAAAGATCAGACTTTTTAGCTAAAACTGCCTTGCGAAAATCCTTCCAGAAATGATGGTCAATCTCATTAGCCACATCCAAACGCCAAGCATCAATATCAAACTCTTCAATCCAATAAGTCGCAACCTTTAAAAGATACTCCTTGACCTCTGGATTGGCTGTATTTAGCTTAGGCATATAGTCCTCGAAACCAAAAGCATGATAAGGCAACTCTCTCTTGTTGGCTAGTTTTTCAGTCATCACTGGAAATTGTTGAATATGGAACCAATCTTTATAAGCAGACTCCTCACCGTTTTCGACAACATCTTGCCATTGAGGCGATTGCGAACCAATATGATTAAATACAGCATCCAGCATGATTTTCATGCCACGCTGATGAGCTTGCTCGACCAGTTCCCGAAAGGTCTCCTTGTCTCCAAAATAACGGTCAATTTCAAAGTAATCCGTCGTATTGTACTTATGATTGCTCGTAGATTCAAAGATAGGACAAAGATAAAGTCCAGTAATGCCCAAGTCTTGCAAATAATCCAGATGGTCAATAATCCCCTGTAAATCACCACCAAAGAAATCATCACTTTGAGGTGTGATAGATGAATCCCAGTCTAAAGCCCCTTCTGGGTTTAATAAAGCATTTCCATTGGCAAATCTCTCAGGAAATATCTGATACCATACTGTATTTGAAACCCAGTCAGGAACCTGACATGCATCAATCTCATGTATATAAGGCAACTTAAATCCATTTCCAATAGCATGAAGATTTTCTAGAGAATTTTCCACACACCCTTTATCGCCATACAAAATACTTTGACCTTCTGTATCCTTGAGTTCAAAGAGATACTGGATACGTGCAAAGTCAACGGACACTTCAACCTGCCAATAATCAAATAAGGTATCAGAAGTTATCTTGACCATTTCTTTTGTATCTTGATAAAACTCCTCCATAAAGATAAAAGGGTCCCCATAGTGCAAGTTGATGATTTCAATGTCCCCTTTCTTAGTTCGAATCCGAATATGGAGTTTCTTATCCTTATAAAGATAGGCATACTCCGACTCAGGTCTATGGTAAATGGCTGTTAATTCCACTGTATTTGTCTCCTGATTTACTTGGTTGCATTTGCGACGCAAACGTTTTCATAATTGTGATTCTAGTATACTACTTTCGTATTTTATTTTCAAGGCTTGTCCGTAGATTCTAGTGGTTTGGTTCTATAAATAAAAAAGCAGCCAGTTTTACAACTTGCTACTTTTCAAATGATGATTTACAAATGTCTTTCCAGCCACTCAATTTTTTTAAAATCCTTATTGTTATTGTGATCATTTCGATAGGAATCTTGGGAAGAAGCCTTGTAAATACTTAAAAACTGTTCCAAACTTGGAACGCGAAAAGTGATGTTCTCAAGATGAATCAGCTCTATATCCGATTCCGAAACTCCTGCAAAATCAGGTAAAGAATCGATACTTCCAAACTCAACACTCAGGCCATCTTTTTGGAATTCATGCTCATGAATATCTATTAAGGAATAGCCTAAGTGTTTCATCACTTTCATTATCTTGTCCCACTCATAAATTCTGAGATGATCAGGTGCTTCCCAACCTCTAGGGTCACCAGGCACATGAATGTCAATGTCAGACGGCCCCCATTCTTCATTTGATCGGTATTCAAACCCCAAAGACCCCATGAGCGTCGGAGTGATTCCGATTTGGTTTAAATGAGAACAAATTGTTCGAAATTCATCAAATAGAGAATTCATTCCTCCTCCAATCGTTGATATAGAACTTAATTTCGTTGTGAATAATAAACTAATTTTTATCTTTTACTCTTTCGGTTTTGAAAACACTTCAACTCGCTGAGCTAGAACCTTGATTTCTACAGGTAGGTTATCCGATTTATCGCCGTCAACATCTGACTCCAATTCACTATCTGAAGAGATCTTAATATTACGCGCTTTGATATACTCGATATTATCATTTGCGACAACATCCCCTTTTAGTAAATCAGGAATGACGGATAATTTGGAGAATATAGAGGCATCTTTCAGAATCAAAATGTTGGCATAGCCGTCCTTGTTTTCTTCAAAAATTTTTTTGTCAGCGAAGTAATTTGTCAAGAGAACCAAAACATGGCTCGCTTCACCAACATAATTTCCATTTTCTGTCTCAACCTTAATGTTAAAGACCTGATCCGTCATGACAGACTTCATGGTATTTACAGCATAGGCAAGAATACCAAATTTTGTCTTATCTTCAATTTCAACATTGTGAATCGCTTCAGGTAGAGAACCGATACTAAAGATATAACCAAAATAATTGTCATTCGCTTTTCCGATATCAATCTTATTGGTTAAGTTAAAATCGAGTTCATCAATTGCGCCATCGATGTCTTGATTGATTTCCAAAAGTTTTGTAATGAGGTTACCCGTACCGCCTGGGATAATCCCTAACTTAGGAATGTAGTCTCTCTCAGCAATACCCGAAATGACTTCGTTGACAGTCCCATCTCCACCAAACACAACCACTGCATCGTACTGCTCACGAGAAGCTTCTTTAGCAAAATGTGTTGCATCCAAAGCTTTTTCGGTAATTTTGGTTTCTACGTGCTCAAAATATTCTTTTGCTTTATTCTCCAGCTTTTCTTTGTAATCTAAAGCCTTCTCCCCACCAGAGGTAGGGTTGATAATTAACATTGCCTTTTTCATTAATGTTCTCCTTAATTTTAAATAGAAATGTTTACATTTCGTCGTATGCAACTAAATGTACTCTCATTATACAATGAAAATACAGAAAAGAGAAATATGACGTACTGGAGATTAATATAATTTTATTCTATTTTCCCATCGCATAACTACAGCTTTTAAGGGGGCATCCAAGTAAGAAAAGGCCTTATCCTTTATCCAGTCAGGAATACCATAAGCTGCCTCGGCAATGCTGCCAGTGATTGCTGCGAGTGTATCACTGTCGCCACCAAGTGAGATGGCATTTCTTATCGCATCTTCGAAATCTGTACTCTCAAGAAAGGCGATAATGGCTTGAGGGACAGTTTCCTGACATGTTTCGTTAAAACGATAGTTAGGACGGATTTCATCTAAAGTTTGAGATAGATTGTAGCCGTATTCCTTCTCTATATAATCCTTAATCCGTCTTTTACACTCCCTAGGATTGTCGTTAATTGATTGCTCGTATTCTCTACAATAACTACCAAAGTAAAAACGACATAGAAAAATAGCATCAGCTGTAGCCATTGCACCTTTAATACCTTCTAGATGATTATGGGTTACCTCTGCAGAAAGACACGCAAGTCCTCTAGATGATGGCCACATACCAGTTCTCGCATAAAAACCACAGTCCATGACCCAAGCACATGGAGAAACACGCATAGCTGATCCATTCCCAAAGCTATTATAAGGCTCACGGTTATCGCTATTTAGCCATGCATTAAACCGAGCACCGTAATCAGCATTCGGATACAGTCTGCCATATTTCTTCATCGCGTCAATGAAGTCGTCTTTTTGTCCCCCGTTCATAATCGCTTCTGCAACAGCACAGGTCATAACCGTATCATCTGTAAAAAAGCAGTCCTTCCGAAATAAAGTAAAGCCCTTCATTTTGATATTGTTCCACTCGTAAACAGAACCGACAATATCTCCAATAATTGCTCCTAGCATGAGATTCCTCCTTCTAAGTTTTTATAATCTACTCTCAACTTCTCTAGTATTCTTTTTTCTCCATAATTAAAATAGATATTTTTATAGCAATTCCTATGATAACAATACTGACAAAAACCATTCCAATAAAAATCATTAAACTCGAATTCTTTAAGAAAAACTCCACAACATTAGTCAGTAAATCTGATTTTGCTTTAAAAAAACTAGATAGAGCAAATACTGTAAAGTATGTTATAACCATGATCAGCCTACCTTTTTCAGCCCCATACTTAAGGATAAACGGAAGTTGAATAGCTGATATCAAAATACTTACAACTAATGTAATTAGTGAGATAAATATGATGCTGTCTATTAACATCTCTTTTTTTATTACCAATTGAACAAATAAACAAACTGAACCTACTAATCCAAAAACAAACGCAAAAAACAATTTACTTAGTACAAAGCTACTCTTTTTAATAGGCATGGAAAAGGCAAATTGTTCAAACTTCGATCTCGTATCATAGCCCAAAGCGATAGCAGTTAAAATTAACGGTATCATAGTACAAATAAGCGGTATCATAAAAATTTCATTTTCATATACCCCATAAACAATGAGTGCAATACAGAGAGTAATCGTTAATAGTAGTGTTTTCTTTAAAGTAGCTATATCTTTTAATATCAATGCAGTCATTATCTTTTATCTCCTTTCAAAAAATATATCATAATATCTTCGATAGAAGGTTTTTGTAATCTGATTCCATCTGGAATAAAATTTCTTTTAACAAGCATCTCTTGTCCAAATGCGTGTATCCTTCTCCCAATTATAGCTTCCTCATCAAGATTTTTAACTTCTTCATTAGATAAAGTACAGATAGCATAGTTTTCTTTGAGTTCATCCTTTGATTCAACAAAAAGTACTTTACCATCATTGATAAAAGCAATATAATCCGCCACTTTCTCTAAATCTGATAGGATATGTGACGATATTAAAATTGTATGATTTTCATCTTGAATAAAGTCAAGAAGAAAATCTAAAATTTCGTCCCGTACAATCGGATCCAATCCACTTGTAGCTTCATCCAAAATGAGAATTTCTGCTTTATGAGATAAAGCTACTGCCATCGATAATTTCATTCTCATTCCACGAGAATAACTTTGAATAGCCTGTTTTTCAGATAATTTAAATTTCTTTTTTAATTGATAGAAAAATTCTCTGTCCCATTTTGAATATACCCTTGAACAAAATTTTTCCAAATCAACGAGTGTCATTTCTTCCGGCACTAATAAATCATCAAACACTACTCCAATTTTATCTTTCAATTCAAGACTATTAGGATTATCATAACCTAAAATTTTAATTTCTCCTGAGTCTTTCCTAAGTAATCCTAACAATAATTTTATGGTTGTACTTTTACCAGCCCCGTTTTGGCCAATGTACCCGACAATAGAGCCTTTAGGAATAGAAAAATCTATCGGTCCTAATGTAAAGTCATCAAATTTTTTAACCAAGTTTTTGATTTCAATAGCAAAATCACTCATATTTTCCCTCCATATAACTACTAAACATCTCTACCAACTCATCATTGGTAACACCTGCAATCGCTGAAAGCTCAAGAATATCTTGCATTTTTGATTCGATTCGTTTCAAATATTCTTCTCGAATAAGCTCTTTATTTTGAGCTGCAACAAAATTACCTTTACCTTGAACTGAATTAATGAAACCATCAAGTTCTAGATCATCAAAAGCTCTTTTAGCAGTTATCATACTCACTCGAAGTTCTTTAGCTAAAAATCGGATTGATGGTAATTGCTCGCCAACCTTTAATTCTCCCAAAATGATCTGAGCCTTTATTTGATTTTTAATCTGTAAATAAATCGGATTATCACTTGAATTATCAATCTGTATATTCACCCTCCATATCCTCCTAACTATCCAACTGTTATCTCTGTTTTATCTGTTTATATTATATCATAACAGCTATATAAGTTCAATATTTAACAATCTGTATGAGACACATTATTGTTTAAATTGATTCCTTTTCACTTTAAATTTTTTATATAACAAAAAGCCTTACAATCAAGGCTTTTCTTAATCACTTTCGTTCACAGTTTTATACGTTTTTACCATCAACAGCACAGGTCATAACCGTATCATCTGTAAAAAAGCAGTCTTTACGAAATAAAGGAAAGTCCTTTGTTTTGATATTGTTCCATTCGTAAACAGAACCGACAATATCTCCAATAATTGCTCCTAGCATCAGATTCCTCCTTGTGTCATATCAGATTTATTACACATTCCCAATGGTTAACTCTTTAAAAATGGTGCCACCAAATCAATCCACTCTTGAGGTAGGTAAGCTGACAAATAGCCGTGATTATAGCCCTTTGCTTCATACAAAATCGTATTTGGATGTAGCTGCTGAAATAATTTCGCCGATGCTTTGACACAGTTCAATTCTTTTTCACCATAGATATACAGAACCTGAGCCTTGCTAGCAGAAATCATATCTTTCAGCTTGTAACGCCCCATATAGTTTTTGTAAATGGTTACCAATGTTTTGACAGGTGTCCTTGGCAGATCCTCCAAATAATAAGCTTTTATTTCCTCTGGATAGGCCAGTTTAGGATAGAGTTTGTTCATCATACTTAACTGAAGTTTGCAAGAGAATTTATTGAACATCAGTTTACCAAATAGAGACACTAGAAAGATGCTGATTTTAGATAACCTTGGTTGAGGAATACAGAGGCTTCCGTCTATAATGGCCTTCTCAGCAATTTCACTGTCTAAAGACAAAAGCTCCATGGCAATTTGACCACCAAGTGAAACACCACCGATTGCAAACAATTTCCCACTACAGTTTGCTTTGATATAGTCTAGAATCTCCAAAGCAGAATCTTCAGTAGAAACATAATCAAGTTGATATTCCTCGCCGTGGCCATTCAAAGTGGGTAGAATAATACGATATTCTTTTGACAAGATTCGTGCTTGACGAAGATAATTCCACCAAGAACTGCCACCACCATGTATCAGTAAAATAGGAGGCAAATTCTTATTACCAAATTCATGGAATTTCATGTTTAAACTCCTTACTGTAGGACTTTCACTAGCTAATTTTCCTTGTTCAATCAGCTCTTAAAAGCAGTACCACACACTCGACATAAAACGAGTGAACACTATGTATGCCAAGTGAACATGTATGTGGGAACATGTCTATAAACCTTTTGACAATAGCATAAGGTTATCGTTAAAAGGTATTACCCCGACAAACTGTGATTTACTCATTTCATTAAATCAGCTATTTCTTTCTTCCCATACGCCTTTACATTCTGAATTACATTCTGTTTCCTCTTTATTGATTCAAACAATGATATATCTAGTACATTTGCGAATTCTTCAAACTGAACCTGCCCGATTCTTCTTATTTCTTTAAGTTTCTCGGCATCTCTTACCTTTCTCTCTGCCTCACTCTTGGGGTATCCTTGCCCAAATGGCTCCGAGAAAAGAGCTTCTATTGTTCTTTCAAGATTTTCAGTCCCTGACCATGTATAATCTTCACCTAATGGTAATGATATCGCATTTCCATTATTAATCTGAGCAAATAAATAGGCATCATTCGGTGTAGGTGCATACCCGCAAATGACATCAGGCATACTATTACAAGCAAGCATCATTCCTTGTCCGGAAGAACAGCCCGTAACAACGAAATCAACTGTCCTACTTGCCAACAAGATACCTATAAGAATAGAAATTTCTATATACGAGTATTTTTCATTTTCTTCCATCGTACAGCCAAAGTTTATAACCTCAGATTTCTTTGGAGCATACCTTAATACAGCATCATAGATTATTTGATTTTTAGTCGCTTGCGAACTTGCTTGAATAACTCCGATTCTCATCATTTCACCTACTACTTCTAATTTAATTATTTCTTTTTCTTTGGTTTGGGTGCCGGTAATTCATCATATATTGAATTGAACAAGCCTTTATTTTCTACACTTCATTTATTCACTGGTTGCAACTTTTGACATCAACACTACCGCCTCCACATGTGATAATATTTTTCTTTTATTACTAATAAACAAAAGGCAGTAAAAATCATTTTAGAATGATATTGTGGAACGGAAAGATTTTCGCCACTTCCAAAAGAAACGATATTCATCACTCCACTTTAAATTATAATAGAAAATTCTCTAACATAGATCATCTAATTAGCAAATCGTTACTTTCAATAATGGATATCCTGATCTAAATTTTAAAATGTTGTTTCCTTACTAATTCTATTACTTGCTAATATCGTATAAATCAAATAACCAATAAAAATGATGATAAAAATAACATTAATTTTTAACACAAAATAGAGATTTAACAAATTTGCGAACGCATGAAATAATAGACAGTACCCCACAGATTTCGTTTGACGATAAAGAAGCCCTAAAACAAAACTTAAAAATAATGTATATATAAAAAATAAAATAAAAGGAAATCCTTGATGGCTTTCTCCAACTATAAACCATAAAGGCAGATGCCAAATCCCCCAAATTGATCCTACAATCAAATTAGATTGCCAATAAGTATATTTTTTATCAAGTAACGGTTGTAATATACCTCTCCATCCTAATTCTTCATGTCCACCACCAAAAAAAATTAATTGTATAAAGAATAGTGGCATCAGATAAATTGATACTCCGTTTAATTCTAAGGAAGATACAGAGAATAGTATCAAAATTGCTAACAAATGAATAATGAAGTAAATACTACTATTTTTTCTTTTATTAAATACAAAATGTTTAAATTTTATATTATTCCTTTTCAAATAAAAGCCACTTGCAATAGCTGGACCAAGTGCACCTACTATATGTAACATTCTCCCTATAAATGTTTCTAATCCCAAAATATGAGATTGAGTAAATATGGCAAGAAGCCCCCAAGCTATATAAGTAATTCCAAATGTAAAATAAAGATAATTTTTTAAATTCATTTTGTCAATTTCTGTCATTTTATCTTCCTAATCTTGATTATTTAATGAATAATATTTTTTCCGCTTCTTAGTTGCTCTCGATTATAACTACCTATATTCTATCATAAAAACACAAAAAAAGCCTTACAATCAAGGCTTTTCTATACTTTCACAAATGATCCTAATAAATTTCCATTCAACTTCTTCTAAGCATCTTTCCTAAAAAATAAATTGACAATCTCATCTTCTGAAAAGCCTAGCTCACCTAGTTTTTCAAACAAAATTTTCACTAGCTTGTTAGATTCTTGATATCTTAACTCCTTTATTTCTTGCTCGCTTGCTATGACAAAATATCCTAATGTTCCACAGCTAATAATCAAATTCTGTTCTTCGAGAACTTTCATTGCTTTTTGGACAGTTGCCGGATTACACTTCTCGTTTTCTGCTAATCTCCTTATTGAAGGAATTTGTTGTTCAGGTGCATAATCACCTCTTAAAATAGTCGTTCTTAATTTTGATGAAATTTGTAAATATAGATGGGGTTTCATTTAATCTTTTTATTATCACTTTCCCTAACAAACTTCCAATATGCAGAATAGAGGATAACTGTAGCTAGTAGAAGATAGTATTTATTTGCAAACATATCTGCTTCTCCTTTTGCATTGAAATGAATCGGAACTTTTTCTGGGAGAAATCTACAAATAACAACTATTATAGCTAGCATTACTAATAACACCAAAATATCTTTTATCAGTCTGTTTTTCATCTTATTTTTCTCCTTTAACTAGATAAAATTTGACTTGCTTATTGTTAAATAAACACCGATTGTAATAATCAATAAAACTACTGATACTACCTGTAAAACAAATATAATCGGAAGATTAAACAGCCAATTAAGCAAAAGTGGCGTAATAAGCGCAATCATACCAATAATTCCAGTTACAATAACAGGAAGACTTTGTTTGACAACTATCATCTCACTGTCCCAATCATAGTTAGGATATTTTTTATTTAATGCAATTCCGATTACAGTTATAAAAAAGGAGTAACATATAGGAACAATAATTAGGTTCGTGACTTGAATGAGATTCATATCTAGTTTTAGCACAAATACAGATACAGAAATCATATATCCAATCAAATGAAGTGTAAGATTGACAGCTATCTTAGCATTTAAAATCATTCTTACCTCAACCGGAGAACTTTTCAAAATCCAAATATTTTTACCCTCTAAAGACATAGATGAAGCTGCTGGACAACTGAGTGAAAGCATAGATGAAATAAAGACGGGAGCTAAGTTTGAAAGATACTCATTTATATTTTCAATTCCTGCAGAATTTCCTATTTGCCCTACAGAATTAAACAGGAAAGATATACTAAAGACACATAAAAGAATCACTCCAAGCCCAGCATTCAAGACTGCCATATAAGAACTTAAAAATCGTCCAAGCTCTTTTTGATACAAGGCAAAAAATACCGATTTTCTTTCATAAGATACTTTGTCATTAGCATATCTTGATTTTGTATTGGCAAGTGTATTAAGTATTCCATACTTCAACGAAGCAATTTTGACAAATAGATAAAAGACGACTATTGAAAGAACTATATAAAATCCCATCCCATAGTACATTGGAAAATTGTAGTATGACATAAATAGTCTAGAAATTGGATACAGTCCAGTAATTTGCTTAGCCAGAGTAACCCCAATACTACTTTCATCACCTGATTGCAAAGCTGATAATGCAAAATATCCAATTATACCTAACATCGCAAATGAAAAAATAAGAGAGATAACATTTTTTCTTTTAAAAAAAGATGAAGCGACAACAATAACGATTCCCATGCATGTCGCTATACACATGGGGATCAAAGGGGCAAAAATTATAGAAGTAAAATACAATATAATCTGTAGGAGGTTTAAACTTCCGTTCAAGCCCCATACAATTCCACCTGGAAGCATAAACATCAAGCCTATTAAAAAATTCAATAAGTACATAAACATGAACTTGCTGGTGATAATATACGAACTTTTAACAGGTAAGGATAGGAGAATTTCCATATCTCGACTGCCAAATAAAATGCCATTCGAATAAAAGACAGTCAAAAATAATATTGAAAAACTTGATACAGAGACCATATATGCCGGTATCAAGTCCTGCTGTCCGACGTATACCAATGTTTTCGCTGTTAGTATATTATAAACAAAGCAAAATAAGGAAAGAGTTATTATACCAAAACTCGCAATAGCCATTGAACTTTGTTTTTTATTTCCTGAATCTCTAATCTCGTTAATAGGAAAGAAATTAATCAATTGCGCTTTAAGCAACATCCAAATGTTACTCATTGTCCTGAACCTCCATAAAAAATGCCTCCAATGATTCATCACCTTTGACGTCTCCTGTATTGCCACTTGCAATTAACTTTCCATTTTTGATAATGGCAATCTTATTACATAATTTTTCCGCAACATCCAATACATGGGTTGAAAAGAAAATAGCACCTCCATCTGAAACACACTCATGCATAATTTTCTTTAGTAGGAAAGTTGCTTTGGGATCTAGCCCAACAAAAGGTTCATCTAAAATCAACAGTTTGGGAGAATGTACAAGTGCAGAAATAATGGCTGTTCGTTGCTTCATACCATGTGAATATGAAGAAATAATCCCCGAAAGATGCTCAGTCATATCAAATAAATCACCGTATTTTTGGATTCTCTCCCTGCGTATTTTTGTAGGAATTTCAAACAAGTCAGCAATAAAATTAATATATTGAAGTCCTGTCATATGTTCATACAAATCTGGATTATCTGGGATATACGCCATCATTTTTTTACAAATAACAGGTTCTTCTTTAATAGAATGACCGTTGATAATTATACTTCCGTCTTCAAAATCATGGATACCGACAACTGCCTTTATCGTTGACGTTTTTCCCGCACCATTTGCTCCAATAAAACCATAAATATCTCCAGGCTGTACTGAAATAGATAGGTTATCCACAACCTTCTTATCCCCATAACTTTTACTAAAATTCTTTATCTCTAACATATTTTCGTCTCCATTGACAATTTGTCAGTCTTGTTTTGAAATAATACCGATAGCTTGTTTTGATTTAGCTATCGGTACATAGTTCTCTTTACAAATATTCTATCTTTTTTTAATTGCTAAAGAGTCCTTTTGTATTTAGATTTTGTTCCAGCATTATCTTAAATGCATTCAAGTAATCTTTGACAGGTTCTTTCTTTGAAGTTATGATACCTATGTTATTTGAAACAAAAACATAGGCTGTCATCAGAAATTCTGCTGTTTCTGATGGATATTTTACAGAAAATACTTTTTCTGAGATGCCTTGATTTATTATCCTCTCAAAATATATAGTCAGTTTTTCAATGAGCTTATGAGATAACTTATCTAACATATAACGATTTTCTTCAAGATCAACCGTCTTTTGTAACTCAGTTCCTTCCGCTGAAACGTTATCTGTAGAGATTATTGTGGCATCTATAAAGGCTCTTATTTTTTCAATAGCAGTTTTGTCGTCATCATTGACAATCACATGAATATCTCTCAATAATTTCTCTGAATAACGTTCCACAAGACAATACAGAATATCTTCTTTGTTCTTAAAGTGATAGTATAACAAACCTCGTGATATATTTACCTTATCGACTATATCCTGAGTTGTTGTGTTCGCATATCCTTTCTCCATAAAGAGGAGCATAGCAGCATCCATAATCTCAGCACGTCGAATTTCCGGATCTTTTACATCTCGCATTTTATTCCTCCTGTTATAAATTATACTACTCTACTGACAAATTGTCAATTATAAAATTACCTTTTTGAGGATACCAAAAAAATCCTTGACACCAAGGATTTTTCGTCAACATTTTTTCTAAGCTCGTACAAGCAGTGATACCGCCTCAACATGATGCGTCTGCTAGACTCAAAAGGTTCACTGAACCTTTTGAGGATTAACTACGTTTCTCCAACAAGCTTACACATTCGACGTGATGTGTCTGAGGAAAAAGATCAACCGGCTGGACTTTCTTCAATTCATATCCCAATTCTCGGTAGAGTTTGATATCACGCGCCATAGTAGCGACATTACATGAGATATAGGCAATGCGATCAGCTCCTGTTTGGCTACTTGCCTTGATAAAACTTTCGGTTAAGCCCTTGCGTGGAGGATCAACCAAGATAACGGTTGGTTGAATACCTTCCTTGAGCCAATTCTTCATAGCATTTTCAGCTGTGTCACAGACATAGTGGGCGTTTGAAATATTGTTCAGCTGAGCATTCTTTTTGCTATTCTCAACCGCTTCTGCAATCACTTCAACACCATAAACTTCCTTGACATGTTTCGCAACAGAGAGGCCAATCGTCCCGATACCAGAGTAGGCATCAATAACCACATCATCTGATTTTAATGCTGCAAAGTCAATAGCTGTTTGATAGAGATTCTCCGCCATTTCAGTATTGACTTGGTAAAAAGCGGGACCAGCGATTTGGTAGTCATTTCCCAACATTTGGTCGGTAATATAGTCTTGACCATAAAGCGTACGCCATTCCTTACCAAAAATAGCATTAGTGTTCTGGTCATTAATATTTTGCATAACAGACACAATCTCTGGGAACTGCTTGATTAATTGTTCAATCAATTGTTCCACACGGAAAATCTTTGGACGGGTTGTTACCAAAATAACCATGATTTGTCCTGAGTAATGCCCACGACGTACCACAAGGTTTCGAATCAAGCCAGCTTGTTCCTTTTCATCATAAGGTTTCAGGTCATAACGACGGAGCAAGTCACGTAGAGCTACTACTACCTCATCAATCACAGGATCTTGGATAAAGAAATCTTCTAGAGGCATGAGGTCATGCGAATTCTTACGGAAAAATCCTGTTTCCAAGACACCATTCACACGACGAACAGGGACCTGCGCCTTATTGCGGTACTTGACTGGATGTTCCATACCTAAAGTTTCAGCAACCTCTATATCATCAATTCCAGCAATCTTATATAGACTATCCTTAACTTGCTTGGTTTTAAATTTGAGCTGTTCTGGATAGGCAAGATGACCTAAATCCGCGATTCCTGAACGCAGGTAAGCCAAATCTAAATCTTGATTACGGTGTGGTGATTGAACAAGGTATTCTTCAACTTTACCAAAACCAATCTTTTTATTGACCTTGAGGACACGCATGAGGATTTTTTCACTCGGTAAAGCATTCTCGACAAAGAATACCAAACCATCCACCTTGGCCACTCCTGCACCTTCATGGGTCAAGTCAACAATTTCAACTTCTACAATATCATTTTTCTTTAACATTTTCTTCTCTTTCTATTGACCGACAAAAAAGACGGCAACGTTACGGTTACCATCTATTATACCATGATTTTTCTTAAGAACCAAAACTCTTGAAGAAGTTGACAATGGCTTGCCAGAGGGAGCTTAGGAAATTGCCGCCGTCCTCTAGCGCCTTATCAGCATCAAAGTTAAGATTGATATTTTTAAAACTGTCGCCAGCTTGTGAAACAATACTTTGTTTAAGGTCATTCAGGGTTTTAGTGAAGTCTGCATTGCTGAGGATATCACTCTTCGATAGATTCAAAGCAAAATTGATGATGATATTGATTTGGTTTCCTGTTATAACCTGATCCAGTTTATAATTTTTTAAGGTATCTTCAACGATTTTACGGACATCTTCCTCCGTCAGATTTCCCTTGCTTTCTTTAGCTTTGGCGAGTCCTGACTTGATATCAGCTAGGGCAACGTTTAATTTATTAGCATCATAGCCTGACTTGTCCTTGTTTTCAGCATTGATATCGGACAAAGCCTTCAACTCTTCTTGAGCCAAATCTTTGTTGGCTTGTGGCACCTTGGCTCCATTAGCTTCAAGTGAATAGTAAATCCCTGCTAAGGCACTCTCACCTGTAACTGGAATAGGTGCTGCTACAGTAATTTTGGCGTGTTCCACACCCAAAGTTACGGCCGCATTGCGGTACATATCCTGCGTCACCTTAGTAATGTTTTCTGGTGTTTCAATCTTGACCTCAAGTGGCGACTTGTCACCTAGCTTTTGAATCTTGGCTGATGAATACAATTGTAAGCTAGAGTCATTGGCAACATTCATAATCTTAGAATAGACATCAGGTGTCATGGTCTTGAGTTCTTTGGTGTCTGTTGAGGCATTGTAGCCTAGTTTTTTTAGAGTTTGATTTTTTTGATCTTCAGACAATGAAGAACCTAGGACATATTCAGGTTGGACATAGGTTTCATCGATGACTTTTTGAACATCTGTTGCTGCATGGACACTATTCATAGCTGTTACTGCCCACAAGACCGCAGCACTGGTCAGAAAGAGTTTCTTTCTCATAGGGAATTTCCTCCTTTACCTTTCTAGAGTAATATATCTATCTTAAAGAAAACTTATAATAAAAACACCTGGACTAGCCAGATGTCGAAAAGAGAGTGAAACATTTGATGATGTAAAGGTTGAGTTGCACCTGTCTAGAATAGTAATAGTTTCCTCCATTTACATAGAGTTCGGCACCGTGAAAAATGGAAATAGGGTGAATATAACTATAAGTCTTTCCAGTGGAATTACCAAGCAAGGGAGCAACAGTCTCACGAGAGTACTGTTTGGCCAGAGCCAAGGTGTTTTCCTTACCATTTTGGGCGATAAAATCGATATAGGCAGGTCCAAAATTATAGGCTTGAACAGCCGTCCAGACATCAACACCCTTCTTTTGGGCCAGATAGAGATTGTCTGTCAGAGTTTGAACACCTTGCCGAATGCTTGACGCATTATCATTAATGGTGTTGGTGGAACCACTTGCAGACTCACTGGACTGCATAACATCGCCTTCTTTTCCTTTTGTTTCGGTATAAATCATAGCGAGCACAAGCTCTTCGTTTGCTGGGGTGTCTTTTTCACTCAAGATTTCTCGCACCATGGGTTGATAGGTCATGACTTGCTTGACATCTTGATGAACACGGTAAGCTTTATAGCCAGCAAAAAGGAAGACTGCTAGCACAAGCACTCTTCGAATTCGTTTAAACATTATTTACTTTGGATATCCTCGATATTTTTGATTAAGATAGAATAGGTTCCATTGTCGTTTTGGATAAACTCAACAGACTCGGCGTCTTGATAGACGTTATTAGGAACAATGAGCTCAATTCCATTTGACAAAGAAAGTTTTTGGTTTTCAAATTTTTTAAGCTGACGACTGGCATCAATTTCATCAAATTGAACTGGTTCTGGTACGGCTTCTTTGACTTGATCAATAAAGCTCAAACGAGCCGTCAGATTGTTGTCAAAAAGGTCGTTGGCCAATTTTTCAGGTGATAATTCATTGCTTTCTTCTAGGTTGTTGAAAATCGCTGATTTGACCTTAGATTGAAATTGAAAATCATCTGTGTTAAAAGTCTCAGCAATTCGCTGTGCCGTTTTTTCCAGTTCCTTGATAGATTTCTTTGGAGAAATCTTAGGGGAAACGGCAAGAAGATTGTCTGAAAAATAGTTCAAGAAAGTCCCATTGTACTTGATGCGTTTTTCAATCAGATGGTACTTGCGACTCTGAAGATTGACCACCAAGGCCTCATCAGCACCCGTTCCAAATCCAGGCAGGTTATTCTGAGTCAGCTTGATTGGATTATCGACCTCTCCTCCGAGGTGGGTCAGGGTCTCACGCAGGGCAATTCGCAAGAAAGCGAAATGTTCCACGCCTTCTTTAGAAAATTGCACAAAAATCAAGTCATTGGTCTTGAGATTTTCAGAAATACTGAACTCTTCTTTCCAGAGATTAGCCAGTGTGACTGATGTCTCCAACAAATCGTCTGTGATATGATTGAAGAAGGGATTTTCTTCCTCGAAAATCCCAGTCTTGGCTTCATCTGAATACACACGCTCAATTTTTTTACGCAAGTATTCTTCGATTTTTGGAGTAATATTGAGAAGCTTATCCGCTAGGAACAGCTCGGTATCATCCGGGCTAAACTGATGGATAATAGCTTTCTTAATATAAATGTCCATAAAAATTTTAGTCCTCGTATAATGGGAAGGCATCTGTCAATTCTTTGACTGCACTTCTCACTTCTTCTAATACAGCCTCATTTTCTGCATTCTTAAGGGTTTTAATTATCAGTTCAGCAACTTTGCGACTCTCTTCTTCACCAAATCCACGCGCAGTGATGGCTGCAGATCCGATACGAATCCCACTTGTCTTGAATGGTGACAAGGTTTCGTAAGGGATTGAGTTTTTATTTAGGGTAATATTGACTTCATCCAGCAAGTTTTGAGCAACTTTTCCGTTTTCTACAACTTTAGTCACATCCACTAGGAAGAGGTGGTTTTCAGTCCCACCAGAAATGATACGGAAATCAGGATCTTGCAAGAAGACTTCTACCATAGCCTTGCTGTTTTTGATAACATTGGCAGCATATTCCTTGAAGGCTGGATCCAAAACTTCTTTGAAGGAAACTGCCTTAGCAGCAACAACATGCTCCAAAGGACCGCCCTGAATACCTGGGAAAATAGCTGAATTGATTTTCTTAGCAAGTTCTTCGTCATTGGTCAAAATCAAACCACCACGAGGTCCACGAAGGGTTTTGTGAGTCGTTGTTGTAGTGATATGAGCGTATGGTACTGGGCTTGGATGTAGACCAGCAGCAACCAAACCAGCGATATGGGCCATATCCACCATAAGCTTAGCCCCAACAGCATCTGCGATTTCACGGAATTTTGAGAAGTCGATAATTTGAGAATAGGCTGACGCACCAGCTACAATCAGTTTTGGTTTTACTTCTTGGGCTTGTTTTAAGATAGCATCAAAGTCCAAGAGTTCCGTTTCAGGATCCACACTATAAGAAACAAAATTGTAGGTTTGACCAGAGAAGCTGACAGGAGCTCCGTGGGTCAAGTGTCCACCTGCTGCCAAATCCATCCCCATAACAGTATCGCCCGGTTCAATCAAGGCCATGTAAGCCGCACAGTTGGCTTGGCTTCCTGAGTGAGGTTGCACATTGGCAAATTTAGCACCGAAAATTTCTTTTGCACGTTCAATAGCTAGACTTTCTACCACGTCTACCACATCAGTCCCACCATAGTAACGGCGTCCTGGGTAGCCTTCGGCGTATTTATTCGTCAAGATAGACCCTTGAGCTGCCATAACAGCCTTGGAAACTACGTTTTCCGAAGCAATCAACTCAATGTTGTTTTGTTGGCGTTCTTCTTCTTTGGCAATAGCATTCCAGAGATCAGCATCATATGCTTTAAAATCATCTTTGTCAAAAATCATAGGTCTTCTCCTTTATTGTGTGACTAGTCCATTAGTTTAATTCTCTTATAAGAAAATTAAACTAAAAGATGCGAATAAACCGTTTCTGCATTTTATCACAAGTATAACCAACTTTTTCATAAAATGCATGAGCACCCAGACGATGATCGGCAGAGTTTAAGCGGATAAACCCATAACCACGTCTTTTTGCTTCTTGATCCAACCCTTGCAGTAAGCTTTTACCAATACCTTGACCTTGCGCTTGAGGTGAAACTGCTAAGGCTAAAATATTAAATCCTGCTTTAGAATAAAGTGATTCATAGACCTCAGCGTGGACATATCCAAGTAAGACATGACTAGCTTCATCCTCATAGCCAAGAAGGAAATGATGGGAATCCTGAGATAGTCTAGCTAGTTGACTAGCCGTGTCCTCTGGACTAAAAGAATAGCCCAAAGCTTCTTGGTTAATGTCACATATAGATTTCACATCTGTTTCTCTTAAATTTCTTAGCATTTCATGCCTCCTCAAAAGAAATCTCTGGCAACCGAGCAAGAATATCTTCTCGCTTAATGGCCCCTTGACGTAAGATTTTCACCTTGTCTCCAGACAGATCCAAAATAGTTGAATCCTGTCCAGTTAGAAAAGCATCGTCTTCCAGACCCAGAACCTCTTGGTCAAAATCCTCTAGAATTTGATTAAAGGTCACTCCACTTTCCTGACCTGAAATATTGGCAGACGGCCCAATCAAGGGTCCTGTCTCTCGAATCAAATCAAGGGTAGTGGGATGACTAGGCATCCGAAATCCAACAGTTGCAAGACCAGAATTGACCCAATAGGGAACTCGGTCATTAGCTTCGAGAATAATGGTTAAGGGACCTGGTAAAAAGGTCTCTACAAGTTTTTGTAGATAAGTTGGCTGATTCTTAGAAAAGTACAAAATGTCCTCTAGAGAGGCGATATTAAGATTGAGCGCCTTGTCTCTGGGACGACGTTTAATCTGGTATACATGATTAACTGCTTTTTCGTCTAGAGCCTTGGCAAAAAGACCGTAAACTGTCTCTGTAGGTAGAACGACAGCTCCACCCTTTTCCAACTCTTGTTTAATCCTGTCCATCATCAACCACGACCATCCTATCTTGACCAAATTGGTCCTTGAGTGTTCGAACTCGCTTTTCAGGAAGATATTTCTTAAAAAGTTCAGGAACACTTTGACCTTGCTTGTATCCAATTTCAAGATAAATCTTACCACCATCTTTGAGATAGTCTTTTGCATCTTCCGCAATTCTACGGTAAATAGCTAGGCCATCCTCGTCTGCAAAGAGAGCTAGATGAGGCTCCGAATGCAAAACATTCAAGCCGACCTCTGACTCATCTTCACGAGAGATATAGGGTGGATTGGAAACAATTATATCATATTTTTCAGAAATTTCTGTAAAACAGTCAGATTTTTTTAAAAATATTTGAAGATTTTGATTTTTAGCATTTTCGTTAGCTAAATCTAAAGCATCTTGGGAAATATCTGCTGCTGTCACTGACCAATCTGATCTGTTTTTTGCTAGAGCGAGAGCAATAGCTCCACTACCTGTTCCAATATCCAGAACTGAAAGATTCGTCTCAGGATTTTCAGCTAGGATAAGCTCCACCAACTCCTCAGTCTCTGGACGAGGAATCAAAACACGCTCATCAACTTTTAACTGCATTCCGAAGAATTCTGCATGACCAATGATATACTGTGCTGGTTTATGAGCCGCTAACTGCTGGTAAATCTCTTCTACAAATACTTCTTCCTCTTCCGTCACTTCCTGCTGGAGGGCAAAGACAAAATCTGTAAAAGAAAGATTTTTCAGGCTACGATAGACAAAAGAGAGGCTTTCTGCTTCCTCTCCCTGTCTTATCAATTCTTCTTCAAAATCTGAAAATAATTGAGCTAATTTCATTATTTATTTAATTCTTCTAATTTTTGCGTTTGGTCATAGAGCACCAAGGCATCCACAACTTCATCCAATTTACCAGACAAAATGGTATCTAGTTTTTGGAGAGTCAAGCCGATACGGTGGTCCGTGACACGGTTTTGTGGGAAGTTATAAGTTCGGATCCGTTCTGAACGGTCACCAGTACCAATCGTTGACTTACGCTCAGCGTCCTGTTCATCCTGAGCAATCTGAGCAAAGTGGTCAGCAACACGCGCACGGATGATTTTCATGGCTTTCTCACGGTTCTTCTGCTGGGTACGTTCTTCCTGCATCTCAACCTTGATATTGGTTGGCAAGTGAACGATACGAACGGCAGTCGCAACCTTATTGACGTTCTGTCCACCAGCACCAGAGGCGTGATAGATGTCGACACGAAGATCTTTTGGATCAAGATCGTATTCAACTTCTTCTACTTCAGGCATGACAAGTACTGTCGCTGTCGAAGTATGAACACGGCCTTGGCTTTCTGTCACAGGGACACGTTGCACACGGTGGGCACCTGATTCGTACTTGAGTTTAGAGTAAACTGACTGACCTGAAACCATAGCAACCACTTCTTTAAAACCACCGACACCGTTCATAGAAGCTTCCATAACTTCAAAGCGCCATCCTTGTGCTTCCGCATACTTTTGGTACATGATTAGAAGGTCTCCAGCGAAAAGTGCCGCTTCGTCTCCACCAGCTGCTCCACGGATTTCAAGGATGATATTCTTGTCATCGTTTGGATCCTTTGGAAGGAGCAAGATTTTCAGTTTTTCTTCGTATTCTTCTTTTTCAGCCTTGGCATCTTTGAGCTCTTGCTTGGCCATTTCTTCCAAGTCCGCATCTCCGCCTGATTCCTTAATCATCTCTTCAGCATCGACGATATTTTGAAGGACTTGTTTGTATTCTCGGTAAGCCGTCACTGTATCACGGCTTGAAGCCTCTTCTTTTGAGAGCTCCATGAAACGCTTGGTGTCCGAAACCACATCTGGGTCACTGAGCAACTCTCCTAATTCTTCATAACGGTCTTCTACAGCTTGTAGTTGATCATAGATGTTCATTTTTTCTCCTTATTTCTCAATTGTTAAATCATAGATTGCTACTACTTCGTTCTCGGATATTTCCCCAGTTTCTTTAAATCCATAACTGAGGTAACAAGATCTTGCATGTTCGTTTTCTGGTTCATAAGACAACCAAAGTTTATTGCTTAAACCTGCTGGCGCTGTCCGAACATAGTCTAGTACTTTATCCATAATTGGTTTAAAATATCCTTGATTTTGAAAATTCTTATCAATCATAAAACGAAATAGTAAATAATTTCCACTACTAATTCCGATCTTTTTATCATAAGCTATCATCACAAAACCTATAATTGCATCATTATCATAAACTGCCAATGGAGCTACAAAATCTCCATTTTTAGTGTAGACGTATGCTTCAGCTAAACTAATTGCGTTGGTTGCAATGAATTGTTTTTGATATTCCTTGACATCCAAATTCAAAACATCAAAATAATTTCCCATTGTAACATCTCTTAGTTCAATTGTCATAGTTTTGCTCCTTGTTAGAGGTTATCATTGGCGAAAAATAATGTTTACGGCAAACCGAGATATAGGTTTCATTACCACCAATCTGAATCTGCTCACCATCATAAACGGGCAGTCCATCCTGAGTTCGTAATACCATGGTCGCCTTTTTCTTGCAATACTGACAGATGGTCTTGATCTCATCAATCTTATCTGCTAAAAGCAAGAGATACTTGGAACCTTCGAACAGTTCATTGCGAAAATCATTTTTCAAACCAAAAGCCATGACGGGTATATCTAACTCATCAACAACACGAGCTAGATCATAAACATGATGACGCTTAAGAAACTGGGCTTCATCAACCAACACACAGTAAGGCTTTTCTGGTAGGTCTCGGATATAGCCAAAGATATCCGTCGTTTCCTCAATCGCAATGGCAGGGCGTTTCATGCCAATCCGACTCGACACATAACCAACACCGTCACGCGTATCCAGAGCCGAGGTCATAATCACAACACCTTTTCCCTGCTCCTCATAGTTATAGGCCACCTTGAGAATCTCGATTGTCTTTCCAGAGTTCATGGTCCCATAACGATAATACAACTGTGCCATGTTTCTTGCTTCACGTCCATTTCTAAATTTTTGCTACATTATAGTATATCATAATTTTCTTAAGCTTTAAACGGCAAAATGTGGTAAAATAGAAGAAATCAAAACTAGTGGAGGAAGCTATTATGCCATTTGTACGCATCGATTTATTTGAAGGACGCACGCTCGAACAAAAGAAGGCTCTTGCTAAGGAAGTAATGGAAGCTGTTGTCCGTAATACTGGAGCCCCTCAATCTGCTGTCCATGTCATCATCAACGACATGCCAGAAGGAACTTACTTCCCACAAGGGGAAATGCGCACCAAATAAGCTAGCTTAAGCAGAATTGCTTAGGCTTTTTCAATCTCCAAGTAGCATCCATTGAAGAAATAGTTCAAATTTGTTACAATTTGAAAAGAGACTTGGAAAAATTTCCAAGAAAAGAGCTATTTATTAAAGGAAACATTATGATTACACGTGAATTTGATACCATCGCTGCTATCTCTACTCCACTAGGTGAAGGGGCTATTGGTATTGTCCGCCTGAGCGGAACAGAAAGTTTTGCTATTGTGCAAAAGATTTTTAAAGGAAAAGACTTGAGTCAGGTTGCTAGCCATACACTCAACTACGGTCACATTATTGATCCTCTGACTGGTAAAGTCATGGACGAGGTTATGGTTGGGGCTATGAAGTCTCCAAAAACCTTCACTCGTGAGGATATTATCGAGATTAACACCCACGGTGGGATTGCGGTTACCAATGAGATTCTCCAGCTAGCTATCCGTGAAGGAGCTCGATTGGCTGAACCTGGTGAATTTACCAAACGTGCCTTTCTAAATGGACGTGTGGACTTGACTCAGGCTGAGGCGGTCATGGATATCATCCGCGCTAAGACAGACAAGGCCATGAACATTGCGGTCAAACAACTTGATGGTTCCCTTTCTGATCTTATCAATAATACCCGTCAAGAAATCCTCAATACACTTGCCCAAGTCGAGGTCAATATTGATTATCCTGAGTACGACGATGTTGAGGAAGCCACTACTGCTGTTGTCCGTGAGAAGACTATGGAGTTTGAGCAATTGCTAACTAATCTCCTTAAGACAGCCCGTCGCGGCAAAATCCTCCGTGAGGGAATTTCAACAGCTATCATCGGCCGTCCTAACGTTGGAAAATCCAGCCTCCTCAACAACCTCTTACGTGAGGACAAGGCAATCGTCACTGATATCGCTGGTACGACACGTGATGTCATCGAAGAATACGTCAACATTAACGGTGTTCCACTTAAATTGATTGATACAGCTGGAATCCGTGAAACAGATGATATCGTTGAACAAATCGGTGTTGAGCGTTCGAAAAAAGCTCTTAAGGAAGCTGACTTGGTTCTACTGGTGCTAAATGCCAGTGAACCACTAACCGCCCAAGACCGCCAACTCCTAGAAATCAGTCGGGAGACTAATCGCATTATTCTTCTTAACAAAACCGACCTGCCTGAAGCGATTGAAACTTCGGAACTACCTGAAGACGTTATTCGTATTTCAGTCCTTAAAAACCAAAATATTGATAAGATTGAAGAACGTATTAACAACCTCTTCTTTGAAAATGCTGGTTTGGTTGAGCAAGACGCAACCTACTTGTCAAATGCCCGTCATATTTCCTTGATTGAGAAGGCTGTTGAAAGCCTACAGGCTGTTAATGAAGGGCTGGAACTAGGTATGCCAGTTGACTTGCTTCAAGTTGACTTGACTCGTACTTGGGAAATCCTCGGAGAAATCACTGGGGATGCTGCTCCTGATGAGCTCATCACTCAACTTTTTAGCCAATTCTGTTTAGGAAAATAAGAAATCCATGATCGTTCATTCGGTCATGGATTTTCTAATCTTTCTTAGTAATCTGGTCTTAGGACACCTGTTACAGTTGCCTTAGTTGCTTCGTAGTCGCCATCAACGACGACTTTGATAATGCGTTTGGCATCTTCTTCTGGTGCTGGAACTAGAGGTAAGCGTGTTGGGCCAGCTTCAAATCCCATATAGTTAAGAACAGCTTTAACTGGAGCAGGACTTGGATAAGAGAAGAGGGCATTAACCTTAGGAATGAATTTACGCTGAATTGCTGCGGCTTTCTTCATATCGCTTTCTGCAATGGCAGTAAACATCTCGTGCATTTCATCCCCATTTGTATGAGAGGCAACAGAAATAACCCCATCCGCACCAAGGTTCATGGCATGGAAAGCATCTCCATCCTCACCTGTATAAATCAAGAATTCTTCAGGTTTGTGCTCAATCAAGTAAGCCATATTAGCCAAGCTAGTACATTCTTTGACACCGATAATATTTGGATGGTCAGCCAAGCGAAGCATAGTTTCTGGAGTTAATTCGACAACCACACGACCTGGAATGTTATAGATAATAATTGGTAGGTCAGAAGCATCTGCAATCGCCTTAAAATGCTGATACATTCCTTCTTGAGAAGGTTTGTTGTAGTAAGGAACAATAGCAAGCCCAGCTGCGAAACCACCAAATTCTGCTACTTCTTTGACAAACTCGATAGAGTCACGCGTATCATTGGTACCCACACCCGCAATCAAAGGCACACGTCCATTGACAATCTTTTGTACAGCCGCAAACAGTTCCAACTCTTCATCGTGGGTCAAGGTTGGACTCTCAGCAGTGGTCCCTGCAAGGAGAATTCCGTCTGTATGATGCGCCAACAAATGCTCAATCAAGGCTGGAATGGCATCAAAATTGATGGAACCATCCTCATGGAAGGGGGTAATAAAGGCTGTGATGATTTTACACTCTTTTAAATCTTTATAAGACATGAGAAACACCTCTCTATTTCAAAGAAGGAGTTCATCTGAACTCCTAAACGATATGACTATTTTAATTCAAATTTCAATTCGGCCGTTGGACGAACCAAGCCACGTTCATGAAGAGTTTCTGCAATCTGAACTGAGTTCCAAGCAGCACCTTTGAGCAGGTTATCTGAAACAACCCACATGTGAATTCCTTTTTCTGCATCCAAGTCTTTACGGATACGACCAACAAAGGTATCACGTGAACCCACTGCATTAATGGCTTGAGGATAGATTTGATGAGCCACATCATCTTCAAGGACAGCACCTGGGAAAGCTGCGATAGCTGCTTTTACTTCTTCGATTGGAGCCACTTCTTTTGTTTCGATGTAAACAGACTCAGAGTGAGCTGACAAGACTGGAATACGCACACACGTTGCAGATACTGCAATGCTATCATCTTCCATAATTTTCTTAGTTTCCTTAGTCATCTTCATCTCTTCGTAAGTGTAATCATTGTCAGTGAAGACATCGATTTGTGGAAGAGCATTGAAGGCGATAGGATAATGTTTCTTGTCTCCACCTGAAGGCAAGATTTCGGCATGTAAATCACGTGGTTTCACTCCATCATTCAAGACTTCACGAAGTTCACGTTGTGTCTCAAGAATTGCTCCCATACCAGCACCTGAAACTGCTTGGTAAGTTGAAACAATGATACGGTCCAAGCCCCATTTTTGGCGAACTGGCTCAAGAGCCACCATCATTTGGATTGTTGAACAGTTAGGGCAAGCAATAATCCCGTTGTGGGCATCAAGTGCGTGAGCATTGACCTCTGGAACAACCAAAGGAACATCTGGATTTTGACGGAAGTAAGATGTATTATCTACTACTACCGCTCCAGCTTTAACTGCGTATGGTGCATATTTAGCTGATGTAGAACCACCTGCTGAAAAGAGAGCAATATCAACTCCTTCAAAAGCTGTTTCAGTCGTTTCTTCAATCGTAATATCTTGATCTTTAAATTTCAAAGTCTTGCCTGCTGAACGTGCAGAAGCAAGTAAACGAATTTTATCAATTGGAAGTGTTGATTCTTCCAACATTTTTATCATCTGAGCTCCGACAGCACCTGTCGCGCCGACTACAGCAACTGTATATCCCATAAATAACCTCTTTCGGAATTTTCTAAAAATTTCTATAATAGATGTATTATACTACTTTTTCCATGAATTGCAAAGCTTTTTCATCAATTTTGGAAAATAAAAATCCCCAGTCGTTAGACCAGGGACTAAGAGGCATCTTCATGTGATGAGCAGGTTCACACAACTCATCAAGGTCCGCTCCTGCGTTATGACCTCCTTATGCTCAATAGTAGCCCGAAGACTACCTATCGACTCATCGCGCCTATTATATTACTAGAAATAAGTGATTTTGTCAATAAAAAATTTTTGCAGGATGACTTTTATTATACAAAAGTCAGAATTTTTTCTCGCGAGCATAAGAAAAAAACTCTTGTGTTCAAGAGTTTCTCTGTAAATATCATGCTAATTGCCGGGATTGAACCGGCGACCTCATCCTTACCATGGATGCGCTCTGCCAACTGAGCTAAATCAGCTTACTTAAGAAGTATACTATAGTTAGAAAAACTTGTCAAGTTTCCTTAGAAATTTTCCATAAGAAAAAGCCAGGTAAGAGCCACCTAGCTTCTCTTCGTCTATTTGCTTAAATCAATTCGACGACCAATTTTACCAATGATAATCGCACCAATAATTAATGAGGCAAATTCACCAATCCCTGTTGTGAACCAAGTAAGGAAAAATGGTAATTGCGCTACGATATTCAACTCTGCAGCGATAGTAAACATGGAAATTGAAAAGAGGATTGAAAAGAAGAAATGATCTTTTCGAATTAATCCATTAAAGAGGTAATCTTTGCTGTATTTTGCAAAAAGCCAAACACCTAGACTAAGGAATACTAGAGTTGATCCACCACCAACAAAGACATCTAGCAGTCCGAAGCTAAAGAAATTAGCAATCATACAACCGATAGTAACTCCGATAATGTACTTTGGATTGTAAAAAGCCATAAAGTTCATCATTTCTGAAATACGGAACTGATAAGCACCGTAGCTAATGGCATTTAGGGGTGGTGTGACAGTTAAAACGACATAGATAGCAGCAACGATTGCAATATCTGCAACATCACGAATAGTTAATTTTTTCATCTTTTCTCCTTTGGCGGTTGCCCGCGTGTAATATGCTTGGTGAAAGAAGCTAAGCACCAAGGGTTGATTCAATCAACCTTACTAGTATAGCACAATAACTTGCTTTATGCTATACTAAAAGTATGAAAAAACGCATTCAAAGTCTCTTCGAGAATGAGCTCTTAGCCTATCTCTTTTTTGGTGTAGCAACTACTCTTGTCTCCATTCTATCCCGATTAGTCATTTATCAATTAACCCATAAAGAACTGCTTGCTACTGGACTAGCAAATAGTATCGGTATCCTCTTTGCCTTTTTTACAAATGATAGACTTGTATTTAAGCAAGTTAGGCAGAATTGGCCAAGCCGTTTAGTAAAATTTACTCTAGCACGTCTTTCTACTTTTCTTTTAGACATGTTTTTAACATTTTTCTTTGTGACACAGTTTCCTAATATTATCGGACAATTTGTAAATAATAATATAGACAAGGTTAATAGTATTGAAACCGTTATTTCACAATTCTTGATAATTATCCTCAATTATATTTTTAGTAAGGTATTTATTTTTAAAAAATAAGAAAAAATTAAGCATATTGCTTGCAAGAACTTCTTAATTAATATATAATCAAGAGTAAAAATTTTGGAAAGGAATTATGAAAATGTTAAAAGATCTTAAAGCATTTTTGCTTCGTGGTAATGTTGTTGACCTTGCTGTCGGTGTGATTATTGCCTCTGCTTTTGGTGCTATCGTAACTTCATTCGTTAACGATATCATCACTCCTCTACTATTGAACCCAGCCTTGGAAGCTGCGAAAGTACAAAATATCGCTGAGCTTGCATGGAATGGTGTTACATATGGTAAATTCTTGAGTGCTATTATCAACTTCCTTGTTGTAGGTACTGTTCTCTTCTTCGTTATTAAAGCTATGGAAAAAGCCCAAAGCCTTACTAAGAAAGAAGAAACTGTTGAAGAAGCTCCAGCTGGACCAACTGAATTGGAAGTACTTCAAGAAATCAAAGCTCTTCTTGAGAAAAAATAATCGATTAAAAGGATCTAGCGCAAAGCTAAATCCTTTTTTCTTTACTCTTTTGGTAACTTACCTGCTTTCTCAAGCATTTTCTTAATAAGATAAGGCATCTTAACATTTTCCCGACCTTTTTTCTCAATCAATTTTTTCACAAATTCTGGCATTTGTAAATCTTGAGATTCGGCCAAGATATTTTTCGTCTCATCTGAAGGAACTAACTCATCAAAGGTTTCTTCTTCTGGGAGAAATTCCTTAAACTCTTTGTCCTCATTAGCTCTGACTGTATTAACCAAGGCATCAATCAAACGAGAATCTGTATTTGGCATTGGTGGACGATGGTAGTTTACACCAAATTCCTGACATAAGTCATAACATTCCACATCATTGTCAAACAAGACTTCAATATGCTCGCTAATGAAGCTGATAGGAACAAAAATATAATGGTCTGGATGTTCTTTCCGTTCTCTGAGATACTCTAAGACATCTGGCTTAATCCATGGAATCCCGATATCACTTTCACTTTGCCAAGTGTTAGTATATTGCTCAGAACTCAAACCTAGTTTTTCAGCGACAAGCTTGCTATTTTCAAAAATTTGGTCAATATATGGGTCACCAAAATCCAAGGCAAAAATGGGCACACTGTGGGCTGAAAAGATGACTTTAAAGCTATCCTGCTTTACTTCTTCTTTTAAAATTTTACCAATTTCATCTGCCCAATAGTTTAATAGCGCTTCTTCTTGATACCAGTCCTTAATGACTAAAAATTGAATTTGCTTGCTTTCTAAAAATTTCTCATAACCCATGACAGAGTAGAAAGAATAATGGGGCTCCAAAATCAAGCAAATACACTGTTCAATGCCGTCTGCTTCCATCTGACCAATCACATTTGGAATAAAGGGACTGGAAAACTTATTAGCAAAATAAACACTATACTCATTTCCCAGCCTAGCCTCTACCAAGGCAACCTCTTCACGCGTAATTTTTTGCAGAGGCGTGCCGCCAATTCGTACATAATTATCATAGAGAGTTTGAATTTCGTGGTCTTGAGGTCTCACTCCACGACGAATATTTGTGAAAAAATCAGCCACACCTTCAAAGGTAATCTCTTCTGGCGAACCGAAAGTCATCATTAAAATTGCTTTTTTCATAATCGCTTCCTTGTGATATTTTTATCAAGTTTATTTTATCATTTATCCATTAATAAGTAAACGCCAACATAGCGAATTTCCCTAACTTCTGTCTTTTGTTTTTCTCTCATTTCTATGATACAATGGAAAAAATGAATTCAAAAGGAGTTTTTTATGACTTATCCCAATCTCTTGGACCGCTTCTTAACCTACGTTAAGGTCAATACGCGCTCTGATGAACACTCTACTACTACTCCAAGTACGCAGAGTCAGGTAGATTTTGCTACAAATGTTCTTATTCCTGAAATGAAACGTGTTGGATTACAAAATGTTTATTATCTACCAAATGGTTTTGCAATTGGGACCTTGCCAGCCAATGATCCATCTTTAACACGAAAAATTGGCTTTATATCTCACATGGATACTGCTGACTTTAATGCCGAAGGAGTTAATCCCCAGGTAATTGAAAACTACGATGGTGGTGTGATTGAACTTGGAAATTCTGGTTTCAAACTCGATCCAGCTGACTTTAAGAGTCTTGAGAAATATACAGGACAAACGCTCATCACAACAGATGGAACAACCTTGCTAGGAGCTGATGACAAGTCAGGGATTGCTGAAATTATGACTGCTATTGAATATCTAACTGCTCACCCTGAAATCAAACACTGTGAGATTCGTGTTGGTTTTGGTCCAGATGAAGAAATCGGTGTTGGTGCTAATAAATTTGATGCAGAAGATTTTGATGTTGATTTTGCCTACACAGTTGATGGTGGCCCACTAGGTGAACTTCAGTACGAGACCTTTTCAGCAGCGGGTGCTGAATTGCATTTCCAAGGACGCAATGTCCACCCTGGTACTGCCAAAGGGCAAATGGTCAACGCCCTTCAGTTAGCAATTGATTTTCACAATCAACTTCCAGAGAATGACAGACCTGAGTTAACTGAAGGTTACCAAGGCTTCTACCATCTAATGGATGTGACAGGTAGTGTCGAGGAGGCGCGTGCAAGCTACATCATTCGTGATTTTGAAAAAGATGCCTTTGAAGCGCGTAAAGCAGCCATGCAATCTATCGCTGATAAGATGAATCAAATACTTGGTAGCGACCGTGTCACCCTAAACTTGACAGACCAGTACTACAATATGAAAGAAGTCATTGAAAAAGATATGACTCCAATTACCATTGCCAAAGCAGTTATGGAAGATTTGGGGATTACTCCTATAATCGAACCAATCCGTGGAGGGACAGACGGCTCTAAGATTTCCTTTATGGGAATCCCAACTCCTAATATCTTTGCGGGTGGAGAAAATATGCATGGACGTTTTGAATACGTCAGCCTTCAGACTATGGAACGTGCAGTTGATACCATCATTGGTATCGTAGCTTATAAAGACTAAAAAGACGAGGTAGCTTAGCTACTTCGCCTTTCTTTTTATTCTGCTGGTTTTTCTTGATTTCCAGTACTTGTTGTAGATTCTGTTGTTTCCTTTTCTGAAGCTGGTTCAGCAGGTTTAGAATCTGTTGTGTTGCTTGGTTTGTTTTCGTCGCTTGCAGTTTCACTATTTGATTCTGCAGTTGCTGATGTTTCAGTTTCGGTACTTGTCTTGTCACCATTTGACTCAGCATTTGTCGCTGGAGTTGTTTCTTCACTTGCGCTTGATTTTGACTTGATTTCTTGATTCAAGACCAGAATAGCTTTTGTCAATTCAAGTAAAGCAGCCTTATCTTTACTCTTAGCAGAAAGTTGATCTAGTAGAGCATCCACCTTATCAAAGTCCGCATCAGAACCCTTATTGTTTTCTAAATATGCGTGAAGTGACATGAGGATATCGTAAAGTTTTTGATAGAGTACAAGTGTCTGAGGATCTTGCTCAGCATTTTCCTTCTCTTGTTGAAGGGCGCTAGCGATACGAGTCAAGACATCTTTTACCTGACTGTTTACTTCATCCAAGTCTGCATCAGCCTTGTTTGTGGCAACTTTGAGATTTTCTACTTCTTCTGCCAAGGATTGTCTGATTCCTTCTTCTTGGATTTGCTCCAAGAGTTGATTTGCCTTGCTCAAGAGGCTTTCTACTTCTTCCTTTCTAACATGATTGACATGCTCTTCAGGCATAAAGTCTCCGTACAATTCTTTCAAGAAGCCATAAATAGCTGTCTTGGCACTTTGATTATCAACTTTTTCAGTATCTAGAACTGTCTGACTTGATTTCGAAGTAGTTGGCTGAGCTTTCAAAGCTTCTTCCACTTCTTGTTTTGCCTGATAGATGCTTGGGAATAATTTGTTCAATTCTGCTGCCTTAAGGAAGGATTGAGATTGATACAAGGTCCAAGTCAACTGAGCTACTTTGTTTCGAAGTTCATCACTCAAACGACCGTCATTTACGTGTTCGTAGAAATACTTGATGTATTCTACAGTTGTAACACCTGTTCGATCATTAAAGTCTTGAAGAGCTTGAAGTTGTGATTCAACCGCTGCTAAACCAGCCTCATCTTTTGCCAATTTAGCTTCTTGAAGTCGAACAAGAAGATCTTTCTTAGGAAGTCCATAAGAGTCTGTATCCAGTGTATTGATTTTATCAATCAAGGCCTGATATTTCTTATCTAGAGCACTGGTTACAACAGGTTTGACACTTTCATCAATATGGATATATTGCTTATCAAAAAGATCAAGTGTCGCAAGATAACCTGCTGTAGAGTTAGTTGCCAGTTTCTTCATGTTTTCAGTAAACTGACCTAAGGCTAACTCAATTTGTCTTTGTTCGATAGGCTTGTCTTTGTAGATACTTCTGCTATCAGCTAGAAGTTGATCTACTTTTGCCAAGACTGCCTTCTCATCAAAAGCTCCAGGTTGATAATTGGATTGCAGGGCTGGAATCTTGTTTTTCAAAGCCACTTCATATCCCTTAGTTTGAACCTTGATGTAGTGATTATGGTCGCCATGAGGAATCACAAAACTACCATTTTCTACCTGTAAGCTATACGGAGACACGCCATCTCTCAAAGCAGTCGTGTAGAGTTCGTTTAGGAAATCAAGTTCTGGATTGCCAGTCTGGAGTGGAAGTCGAACGTGTTCCTTACGAACAGCATAGGGATGGATATGAGTTGGATCATAAGCTTGGTCTGGATTTCCAAAGACAAAGAATCCGTTTGAAATTCTAATCGCTTCAAGTGGAACTCCGTATGTTTTAGAAATATAAGCAATCTTTTCTTCATCGCTAGCATCTCTTGAGAAAGACTCTACCGTTTTAGCAAGAGGTTTTACAGGCTCCGCATCATGATGTGTTTTCAAATGGTCTTGTGCAGCCTTAATTTGCTCTGCTGTCAAATCTTTCTTGAAGAAGTAATGATTATGATCACCGTGTGACATGACAAAGCCTTGATCATCCTCACTGATGACACGATCGGCATCAAAACCATGATCATGGTCTTCATCATGATGGTGGTCATGATCATCGCCATCGTGCTCATCATTGGATGGGCTTGGTGTTGCTGTATTTGCCCCTTTCAAGTGGTCTTGCGCTGCCTTGATTTGATCAGCAGTCAAATCCTTCTTGAAGAAGTAATGATTGTGGTCGCCGTGACTCATGATAAATCCTGCTTCATCTTCAGCAATAATACGATTGGCATCAAAGCCGTGTCCACCTTCTTCATGTTCCTCATGTGAAACACTAGGATTGACTGGAAGAGATGGCGAAGGTGTTGTTAGACCATTATTTGGAAGAGTCGGTTGACCAATTTGATTCGCCTTAGGAATGTAATGGAAATGATCACCATGTCTGACGATATAAGCTGTGGCTGTTTCTTCAACGATATCTTTAGGATTAAAGATATAACCATCAGATGTTGAAGGAATTTCCTTATTTAACGTTGAAGAAGCATTATTCAATATAGATGGATTACTTGGAAGACTTCCTAGACTAGACGCTACTTCATGAGGTTTTTCATTTGTAGAAACTGTAGAACCAGTTCCACCGATAGGCACCATTCTAGCAATCTTTTCTTCTAAAGCAGAGAGTTTGCTGTAAGGAATAAAGTGATAATGGTCACCATGCGGAATCGCAACTCCATTTGGTGTACGACTGATAATCTTAGCAGGGTCAAAGACTAAGCCATCTGATTCACTGTAACGTTTGTCGCTAGGTGAATCGTAGAGTTCTTTCAATAGACTTTGGAGATTTTCAACTTTGCTTTCTGGCTTGCTAGTTAATCCTTGCACTGTAGATTGAGTATTATTCTCACTAGCTGTTGAAGAATAGCTTAGCTGACTTGGTTGCGTATTTTTGCCAGCTAAATGAGCTTTTGCTGCTGCTAACTCACTAGCAGACAAATCACTTTTTGGAATATAGTGGTAGTGACCTCCGTGAGGAACGATATAAGCATCACCAGTATCTTCAATAATATCAGCTGGATTAAAGACATAACCATCATCTGTTGTATAGCGTCCCTGAGACCTTGCTACAGCAACATCAGCGCCGACCTTCTCATTATCTTTGACATGTTCTTGTTTTTGACGATTGATTTCATCCTTGGTTCGAACATTATCAGCATGAGCTGTATCTTTCAGGTAGACATAATATTTTCCATCGACCTTGATGATATAACCACCCTTGACTTCATTGACAATATCAGCATCTTTAAGTTGATAATTAGCATCCTTCATCAAAAGTTCTTCACTGAAAATCGCATCATAAGGAACTTTCCCATCATAGTAATGATAGTGATCACCGTGTGACGTCACATAGCCCTGATCTGTAATTTTGATAACAATTTGCTCAGCCTGAATTCCTTCTTTTTGACTGACCTGATCTGGTTTCAGGTTTTCAGTTTTCTGACTTGACTGGCTACCATCCACATAAGAGACACGATTATTGTCCTTATTTTCCTGCGAGCGATGCTGGTTCAGTGCATAGGCGCAAAGACTCAAGGATACGATAACAGCTGATCCAGCTGCTATATATTTTTTACTGAATTTCATAAATCCCTCATTTCAATAAATGATGAAGCTATTTCTTAACTTCTTTTTCTCGGTTAAACAGTTTTTCTAAACTGGTTATTTAACCAATTAATTAACCAGTAAATAGTTTACCTTTTTTAAGTTTATCTGTCAAGATTTTTATATCATTTTAAAAAATAAAAGCCAGTATTGCTACTGACTCTTACATCATTTTGATTTATAGTATAAAGTTTATACTTCTGATTTCGTCGTAACTGACTCACTACCTTTTAACAAAGCAAGCAATTTTTCTGCTTCTGCCATAATGCCATTATTATCCATGGTTTGCAGGTTCAAGTTATTTCGTAAACCAGCTAGACTCTCTGCCACATTGTCTTTCAAACTAGCATCGGTTACTGTATCAAGTAGAGCTTCTACTTCTTTGAGTTTGGCTTCTACTTTTTCAGTCTCTACTTGAGGAACTTTATCCTCATCTGTAGTATCTTCAGCTTCTTCCTCTGTCTCTTCCGTATCGGTGCTTGGTTTATACAGATTATCTGCTGAAGGGGTTGAACCTGTATGATTTTCTTTTCCATTGGATTCAGGACGGGTTGACTCGTCTGATTCATGATGATCTTCCTTATCTTCATCAGATTTACTGTCTTTGTCTGCCTTATTTTTACGAACATGGTCACTTGCGTTTCCCCATCCATTATCTGAATGCGGACGTTCGTTTGGATGTTCTACATAGTATTTTACAGTCGCAAAGAGATCCTCTAAACTATAGCCTTTAGGTGCCTCATAAAGTCCTTCGTCAAACCACCCAAATTTAATGTTATGGTAATGGTCGTAATGAGGTATAATTAAGCTACCATTTTTAACTTCAACAGTATGTTGTAGATTGTAAGGAATATGATCAAGTGGAACCTTTTTAGCTGCTTTCACTTTATTATAGATTGCTTCTACTCCTTTAACCTCAGTATTTCCTGAACCCTGATTATCTGTTGAAGGAGGCGTCAAACCTTTCTCTTTAGCATAAGCCTGAGCTGCTGCTCTTTCAGCTTCAGACAAACTCTCTTTCTTAATCCAATGGCTATGGGTCATATGAGGTGTTACATAAGCATCTCCCTCATCACTGGTAATATCACGAGTGTCAAAGATATAGCCATCCTCTGTTGTATACTTACCTGCTAATTTCGCTAATTTAATTTCATCGTCTGCATAAGCAATTTGAGAATTTGGCTTACCAAGACGTTCTGGATGGGTAATTGGTGCTAGGAATGCTAATAAATCATCTACTAATTTTCCTTTATTAGAAGATTCATCATTCAAGCGTTCCGCTAATTTGTCTAAGGCTTGGAAATCAGAAGTACGACCCTTATTTTCAGACAAGGCTTTATGAGCCTCGGCCAATAAATTATATGCTTTATCATAAAATTCTTGGTCACGAGGAGCGACATTTTCTTTCTTCGCAACTAAATCGTGTGTTTCTTGAGTTTTCTTAGACAAGAGATTTTCAATAGCATCAATCTTATCCTTGGCCAAATCTTTAGCTAGAACATAACGACTAACGTCCTTATTCTCGACAATATATCCGTCGCCAACTTTTCTAACAACCTGGTTGACATCAAATTCTGTCGGTTTATTTTCCACTGGTGCTAAAGGTTTGGTAGTAGGGGCTGGCTTCAGAGGAGTAACACTTGGCAAGACACTGCCATTTTGTCCCTTGACAGCTACCATACGAGCCAATTTTTCTTCCAAAGGTGACATTTGTGAATAAGGAATAAAGTGATAATGGTCTCCGTGAGGCACAGCAACACCGTTAGCTGTACGTTTGATGATTTGTGCCGGATCAAAGACTAATCCATCAGATTCCACATGGCGTTCTGATAAAGGTTTGGCATACAATTCACTTAAAAGTGTTGGGATATCTTCCCCTTGATTTTGATGATATGTTGGGGTGACAGTCAGGTTTGGAGTCTCTGTCAAACTTGGTTGGACTGGTTTAGCATTATCACTACTTGGTTTACTTGAACTTGTAGCAGAATGAGACTGTTTACCATTCCAATAAGCTTGGGCAGCAGCCAATTCTCCTGCAGACAAATCACTCTTAGGTATATAGTGGAAATGATTGCCGTGCGGTACAACAAAAGCGTCACCTGTATCTTCAATCACATCTGTCGGACTAAAGACATACCCATCATCCGTTGTATAGGCACCTCCAGTTGCTCGATTCGGTGCCGGCGTATTGAGATTAAAGTTTGGTTTAATGGTTGAACTTGGTGTTGAACTTGTTTTCTCAAGACTGCTTGGTTTCGTATTGTCAGAATGACTTTGAACTGGCTGACCTCCAATTGGTAGATTTCGAGCCAATTTTTCTTCCAAGGCAGACATTTGCGAATAAGGAATGAAATGGAAATGATCTCCGTGAGGAACTGCCACACCATTGGCAGTACGTTTTGTAATCTGTGCTGGGTCAAATACTAATCCATCAGACTCCACATGACGTTGGCTAAGTGGCAAAGCGTATAATTCTTGAAGGAGACTAGCTAAATCCTCACTTTGACTTTCAGGAGCTTTGGCAGAATCTTGAGGAGCCTCAGATTGACTCATTCTCACACTAGATCTTGTTTCAGCTCTACTTGAACGATATTCAACCGTACTTAATTGGCCACCTTTCCCAGATAAGAAGGCTTGGGCAGCAGCTAATTCACTGGCAGACAAATCACTCTTCGGAATATAGTGGAAGTGATTGCCATGAGGAACGATATAGGCATCACCCGTGTCCTCAATGATATCAGATGCATTGAAGATATACCCATCATCCGTTGTGTAGCGTCCTTGGGCTCTGGCTGCAACAACTGCCTGATCGTTAGAACCACCCCCGTGATTACTACTATGTTCCTGTTTCTGACGTTTAATCTCTTCTTTTGTACGAATATTGTCCGCATGGGCGGCATCCTTGAGGTAAACATAGTATTTACCGTCTACCTTAATTACATAACCACCCTTGATTTCATTGACAATGTCTGAATCCTTCAACTGATAATTTGGATCTTTCATCAGCAGTTCTTCACTGATGATAGCGTCATAAGGAACCTTGCCATTATAGTAATGATAATGATCTCCATGAGAGGTCACATAACCTTGATCCGTAATCTTGATAACAATTTGTTCGGCGTTGATTCCCTCTCTCTTACTAACTTCATCTGGTGTCAAGTTCTCTGCTTTTTGACCAGCCTGATCACCATCTATATAAGCTACTCGATTAGAATCTTTCTTAACTTGACCAGCTTGGTAACGACCAAGTTCATAGGAACAAACGCTTATGGCAAGGACTGCCACCGAACCCGCTACATATTTTTTATTGATTTTCATAATCTCCTCATTTCAATTCTTCTGCTAAAACACTCATATTTTCTTCAAGATTTTCTAGATAGGTCTTGTCATTTTGTGGGTCTGCCTCTAAAGGATTCAGAGTTTTAAGACCCACACCTGTTGATTTGACAAGAGTTTCAGCTACTTTTGAAGAAGCATTACTTTCTGTAAAAATCGTTTTAACCTTATAGGTCTTAACAAATTCCTGAATTTCTGTTAGTTGTCTTGGACTTGGTTCTTGTTCTGGAGAGATACCAGCGATTCCAAGTTGATTAAGTCCAAATCTCTTAGCTAGATAAGAAAAGGCTGTATGTTGTGTTACAAAAGTCTTCTGACTCGCTTTTTCAAATTTAGGTTGGAATTTCTTAGTTAGTTCCTGAGCGTTTTTGATAAAGGTTTCCGCATTTTTTTGATAAGTTTCTTTATGTTCACTATCCACCTCTGAAAGTTTATCAGCGATAATCTGGGCTTCTTCACCAGCTTTTTCAGGATCTAGCCAAGTGTGAGGATCATAGAGCGTTTTTTCATCAACTCCGTCCCCTGCTTCCACATCTTCTAGCCCTGGGACGCGGTCTAAAGTCATTCCCTCTGAAGCCTCTAAAACCTTCACTTTGGATTTTTTAAGATTGGGATCTAGACTTCCTGCCCAAGATTCGAGCGTATGAGAATGGTAAACAAAGACATCTGCATCATAGATAGCTGCGATATCATTTGCCGAAGGTTCAAAGGAGTGAATTCCACTACTTGACTGAATCATCCGAACATCATTCAAGTCACCAGATACTTCCTTGACCATAGCGTAGATAGGATAAAAACTGGTCACAATTTTCATCCCTTTCCCAGTCTGACTTTCCTTTTGGCCACAAGCCCCTAAACACAAAAGAAAGATACTTAACAATACTAAAAATAAACTCTGTTTTTTCATAAACAACCCCTTAACTATTTAATTAACTGGTAAACATTCTACTCCTAAAAATTTAATCTGTCAAGCTATTTTTAGAAAAAATTTGAAATTTCTTTCACATATAAAAATCTGCTAAGTTCCAATAACTCAACAGATTCTCACTTTATTCTTCTATGGTAGAATGCTTATAACCATAAGTAAAGTAAATAATACTTCCTACTAACAATGCAACTAGGAAAGCAATCCAAGTTTCCATATTATACTGCAACATAAAGGATAAACAAATGATGATTGATAAAATCGGTAACAGAGGTACCAATGGTGTTTTAAATTCTCCAGCTTTGGGCATTCCTTTTTCTTTCCGTAAGCGAATCAGACCATAAGCCAGCATGATCAAGTAGGCCAAGGTACAAATATTTAAGAAGGCTGCGATACTAGCAAGAGGGAACATTCCTGCTGCTACTGCTGAAGCTAGACCGGTCAAGATAGTAGCATTCTTTGGTACCTTGCTAGTCTTTGTTAATTCTTTAAAGGCGGCAGGCATCAATCCGTCACGCGCTAAACTGTAAATCATACGAGATAGGGCATAAGTCATTGAGATACAAACCGTAATCAAGGTTAAGATAGCAACTAATGATACATAGTTGGCTGCCCAACTGATCCCAACGCTACGAAGGGCAAAGGCAACGGCATCGTCGACATTTAGATGGCTATAATGGACCACACCAGTTAAGACAAGCGTCACCAAGGCATAAAGAATGGTTACGATAGAAAGCGATAAGACAATCCCTCTAGGAATATTTTTTTGAGGAGTCTTGACCTCATCTACAGCCATAGAGATGGATTCGAAGCCTAAAAATCCAAAGAACATTAAGGACGCACCAGCCATAATACCAGTACTAGCACCATAGATTTGTCCAAAACCATAAGGAGCAAAATTGCTCCAATTATCAAGCTTGATATGCCAAATTCCCACCAAAATAAAGAGAGCTAAAGCGGAAAATTTCAAAATCACTAGAATAGAATTAAAACGTAATGCTGCTTTAGCATTGAGTAAAACAAGTGAGGTCACCAATACCAAGACAAGAATAGGCAATAAATCAACAAATGTCCCTGCTTGAGGATTAAAGGTACCATTTAAAGCCTGAGGAAGGGCTATCCCATATTGAGAGAGCAAGCCTTTAAAATAAGCTGCCCAACCCGAAGCCACACCAGATATGGCTGTCATGAATTCCATCATGGTTAACCAACCAGCCAACCAAGCTGGGAATTCTCCTAAAATAGCATAGAGATAGCTGTAGGCACCACCTGTAGCGGGTACTCGTGAAGCAAATTCTGCAAAAAAGAGGGCTGATAATCCTACACACAAGGCAGAAATGACGATTGAAATCACTAGGGCTGGACCCGCTAGAGTTGCGGCTGCAGTACCTGTTATTGTAAAGACACCTGTCCCTACCATGGCTCCGATACCCAGCAAAATCAAATCCCATAACTTCAAATGCCTGTGCATCTCCGTTTTATCCAAACTAACATTTTTTGTTCTAAATATATTCATCTTTGACTCCAAAATAAAATGATGATTCTATTTTACCATAAATATAGGATATTTGTGAATATTTATAAAACATTTTCCTAAAAAAATCTGACTACATCTTGTAATCAGATTTTTATCGATTCTATTTCATTTCTTTAAAGGCTGCTTCTGCATCCGAGTTGCTGATAACACCAAATTGAATCTTTCCAATCTTTCCTTGACTATCAATCAAGTATTCTGTAGGAATGCTTCGGATTTGATAAGCTTGGAAGGTTGTTGCTTTTGTGTCATAAAGAACTGGGATATCCTTATAACCTTGATCTTGGAACCATTGTGGGAATTGCTCTACAGTTTTTTCACCTTGAATTCCTGGTGCAATAACACTAAGAATTTCGAAATCGCGATCTGGTTTTGCAGCTAATTCCATCAACTCAGGCATGCTTTTCTTACATGGACCACACCATGAAGCCCAAAACTTCAAGTAGACTTTTTTACCCTTATAATCAGATAACTTGACTTCTTTGCCATCCATTGATTGCAAGGTAAAGTCTGGAGCCTCTTTTCCAACAGCAATTTGTTGTACAGTCGTTTGTTGCTGTTGTTTTGGGGTTTGTTCTGGTGCTTGAGTCTTTTTAGGCTCTTCCTCACCACAAGCCATCAATACAACCAATGACAAGAGGCTTAAGCCAGCAAACATTACTTTTTTCATTTGTTCTCCTTTATTCAAAAATTCCAGCTAGAACATTTACTTGTCCTAATAGTAACAAAATTCCCATTAAAATAATGAGCAAACCACCAATTTTCTTCAGTAACATCATATGACGTTTGATTTTACTAAAATAAGGCATCACTACACCAGAAGCTAGAGCCAAAACCAAGAAAGGAATAGCCATCCCTAGAGTGTAAATAAGAGTATAGATAGCTCCTTGCCAAGCACCATTGCCTCCAGAAGCCGCAAGCGCTAAAACAGAACTTAAAACTGGACCAATACAAGGCGTCCAACCAAAGCTAAAAGTAATACCGAGTAAAAAGGCTGACCAATAACGATTGGCTTCTGATTTCTTAAAAGTAAAGCTTTTTTGAACCTCTAATTTCTTAAAATGAAAAATTTCCATCTGGTGAAGGCCTAAAATGATAATAATTGTTCCCATGGTATATCGAAACCAATTGGTGTAGAGAATATTACCAAAGTAACCAGCACCGAATCCTAGAATAAAGAAAATGAGTGAAATGCCTGCGATAAAGCAAAGAGTTCGAATCAGACCTGACCAGGCAACCTTTCTCCCAAACAAAGAAAAGCTTTTTGCGCTTTCCTGATCATCCAGCAAAATTCCAGTATAAACAGGTAACAGAGGAAAAATGCAAGGGGAAAAGAAGGACAAGATCCCTGCTAAAAAAACGGAGATTGAAAATACTATCGTTTCCAATAAAGAACCAACTTTCTTAATAATTCTAATCCTATTTTACTATAATCAATTTCATTTGTATGATTTCTGCTACGCAATTTGAATTAGTCTGTATTTGAAAGATTTTCCGGTACTAGTTCATTCAGATTCTGGCCCTTTTTTGCCTCCCTATACACAAAAAAGCCTACTGCTCAAGCTAGAAAACTTGATACAATAGGCTTTTTAAAGGTTGATTATTTAACAGCGTCTTTAAGAGCTTTACCAGCTTTGAATGCTGGTACTTTAGAAGCTGCAATTGTGATTTCTTTACCAGTTTGTGGGTTGCGACCTTTACGTGCAGCACGCTCACGAACTTCAAAGTTACCAAAACCGATCAATTGAACTTTTTCACCAGCTGCAAGGTAGTCAGCTACTGCTGAGAATACAGCTTCAACTGCTGCTGCTGAGTCTTTCTTAGTCAATTCTGTAGCTTCTGCTACTTTAGCGATCAAATCTTGTTTGTTTGCCATGTTAATGATTCCTCCAATTTAATTTCTAATTAACAATTATAATCATATCCTAAAATCCCTTTTAGGTCAAGTTAAAAACGCTATTTCTTCCCATTTTATTTATTTTTTTAAGAGTAGTAACGTACTAAAATAGCCCAAGCGTTCTCACCCGTGTGAGTTTGAATAATAGAGCCCGTTTCCAAAACTGAAATAGGCTTTTCAACATAAGCTTGTAAGCTTTCTTTCATCTCTTTTGCCCAATCAGCACTACCAGAATATGAAATTCCAATCTCTGCTACAGAACGTTCAGTTAGCGAACTTGTCAGCTCATCCAACCATTTTTTAAAAGTTTTAGCTCCACGCCCTTTTACGATTGGCTGCAATTCATGGTCTTTCATCTGCATGACAACACGTATATTGAGAAGGGAGCTCAACAATCCAGTTACACGGCCAATTCGTCCACCTTTGACAAGATTTTCCAAAGTAGAAACACCAATATAGAGTTCTGTGTGTTTTTTTACCTCTTCTATATGAGATAAAATTGCATCCATATCTTTTCCTTCTTGTGCTAACTTCGCAGCCTCAACAACCTGGAATTTCAGGGCTTGGTCAGTGAAGGAACTATCAATAACTGTCACGTCGGCAGTAGATAAACTAGCACCCTGTCGCGCTGCTTCTACAGTACCAGAAAGAGCATGGGACATATGAATAGCAAGAATCTGGCTACCATCCTTGCATAGGTCTTCAAAAACTTCAGCGAAGACACCTACAGGGGGCTGGCTTGTTTTCGGGAGATTCTTACTTGCTTGCATCAACTGAAGAAATTTACCTTCTTCTTTCAAATCCGCATCAGAATAAACAACATTATCAATCATTACAGATAACGGAACAACAGTGATATCTAATTGTTTTACTAGTTCAGGTTCAATAGTAACAGATGAATCGGTTACAATCTTAATTTTTGTCATAGTATCAATCTTTCTATTTTAGGATTCAGATTGGTTTTCTTACTTTTAATTATATCAAAAAAAGATTAAAAATCCTAATGGAGTCATTCAAATTTTCCTTAAAAATTTGATATAATCTACTTATAAGAAAAGAGGTCCCTATGATTAAAAAAATTTATCCCATTTTAACCATTTTACTAGGTGCTGCTATCTATGCTTTTGGTCTAACTTATTTTGTAGTTCCTCATCATCTCTTTGAAGGAGGGGCGACAGGTATTACCCTTATCACCTTTTATCTTTTTAAAATCCCTGTTTCTCTCATGAACCTGCTGATTAATATTCCCCTTTTCATACTAGCTTGGAAGATTTTTGGAGCAAAGTCCCTCTATTCTAGTTTGCTAGGAACCGTAGCCTTGTCCGCCTGGTTGGCCTTTTTTGAACGTATTCCCCTTCATATTGAGCTTCAAGGTGATTTACTAATCACTGCCCTTATAGCTGGAATTCTATTGGGAATTGGTCTTGGAATTATCTTTAATGCTGGAGGTACAACTGGTGGAACTGATATTGTAGCTCGTATTATCAATAAATACACTCATATATCTATGGGAAAACTGCTTTTTATCTTAGATTTTTGTATTCTCATGCTTATTCTCCTAATCTTTAAGGATCTGAGATTAGTTACCTACACGCTCTTATTTGATTTTATCGTTTCTCGTGTTATTGATTTGATCGGCGAAGGTGGCTATGCAGGTAAAGGATTTATGATTATCACAAAACGTCCTGACCAACTTGCTAAGGCGATTAATGATGACCTAGGAAGAGGCGTTACTTTCATCTCAGGTCAAGGTTATTATAGTCGAGAAGATTTAAAAATAATTTACTGTATTGTCGGAAGAAATGAAATTGTGAAAATGAAGGAAATGATTCATCGAATTGATCCTCAAGCCTTTATAACTATTACAGAAGCTCACGAAATCCTTGGCGAAGGCTTTACTTTTGAAAAAGAATAAAAAGAGGTAATGTACTGAATTGATTTCTTTTAGAATCTACAATAATAACGTGAAACAATGATAATTTCTCCATCAAAGTAATCCTTTAAATCTTCTGTCGTGAGAGTATCGAATTGACTACTAAAATCAAGAAGATATAATTCCTCTACACCCTCTCGGTTTTACTTTCTTTCACGTTCAGTAGAGTTCAAAATATGTAAAAACAATTCCGAATGATAAGGCTCTAAAGCAATCTTTAAAGATTCATTAAAGGTCATGACTACGATAGGCAATAAATGCTTCATCGCAGCCTTGTTGGCAACACGAAATAATTATTTATCAGATAGTTTGCCAATATCTTTGTGGTTTTTATAGAAAATCTGAAACATATTTTTTACCTGAAGTGTAACAGTGTAGAAAATTCATTTTTTGAAATGATAATAATGTACAAGATATTGAGGTAAGAATTTTAAAACCAGAAAAACGCATTATATCAGGCACTTAAAAACATGATACAATGCGTTTATTTAATATGAAAAGATCTAGTGGATTCTTTAGAAATGAACTTCCAGCAGCCTTTTCACTTTTTATTAATAAGTCCCTTCTTCACCTTGGCTAGTCAAGATAACAGGTCCATCTTTCGTAATGACAAATTGGTGTTCATATTGGCATGACAGTCCACCGTCAATGGTTTTATGCGCCCAACCGGTCTTCATATCTGTATCGATTTCCCAGTCACCTGTATTGATCATTGGTTCAATAGTCAAGACCATTCCTTCACGAAGACGGAGTCCTCGACCTGCAATACCATAGTTAGGAACCATTGGTTCTTCGTGCATGGTTGGGCCAACACCATGACCAACCAAATCACGCACTACACCGTATCCACGACTTTCAGCGTATTCTTGAATCGCTGCTCCAATATCACCGATACGGTTTCCAACAACAGCCTGCTCAATCCCCTTGTACATGGCTTCTTTAGTTACATCCATCAAGTTTTTCACTTCTTCGGACGGTGTACCGACAGCATAAGCCCAACAAGAGTCTGCTAGACCACCAGAATAGCTCTGAGTGTATTTCTTCATTTGATCCACATTGTTGAAGTTTAATTTTGAGACATTCAGGTCAGATTTAGCAATTGGGCCTCCCAAAACCATATCAACCTTGAGCAAATCACCATCTTTCAAAATATAGTGACGAGGGAAAGCGTGAGCTACTTCATCGTTTAAAGAGCAGCAGGTAGCATAAGGATAGTCCATCATAGCACCGTCAACTCCAATCTGAAGCGGAAGGAAATTTTCTTCTTTACAACGACGGCGAACGTATTCTTCAACTTCCCACATATCTACGCCTGGCTTAACCAAATCACGCAAGCCTATATGAATACTTGCTAGAAAATCACCGGCCTTATCCATAGCTTCGATTTCACGAGCTGATTTTAATGTTATCATTTTTTCTCCTAGTTTCTAATTAATTTTAACAGTCACATTTGCTTTTGAAACAATCTGATGACCATGATAAATATCGTAATCAATAATAGCTGACCGTCTCGTATGATGGATAATGCGTGCTTGAATGCGCAATATATCATCTATCTGAACAGCCTGCAAAAAGTAGATTAGCATCTGCTCAATAATAAGATTGCGACCACTATTCACAACTAAATCTTGAGTCATGTGGGTCAGAATTTCTGCCAATACACCATTAGCCAAAACACCGTTCTTCTCTAGCATAAAGGGTTCCACTGTAATCACTACTTCATCATGGTGATAAGAAAGTTTTTGACCAATCTGCTCAGAAAAAGTAGGTAGAGCAGAAACTTGGGAACGACTCATCTTCTCCATGACATCTCGTCTGGTTACAACCCCAAGCAAGGTTTGATTATTTCGAACAACCGGTACCATTTCAAAGTCTTCAGCAATCATCCGTTGACTCACATTGGCAATATTTGTCGATAATCCAACCAAAAATAGACTACGAGACATGACTTTATCAATTGTGGTACTTGGTGACTTATCTCCCGCATCTCTCATAGTAACAACCCCAACAACAACCTGATGTTGATTGATAACAGGGAAACGGCTGCTACGATTCTTACGTACCAAATCCAAATAATCTTTAACAGTGTCTGTCTCTCTCAGAAAACCATATTCATGACTCGGACGGTAAAGTTTCTCAACTGTCAGAATATCAGTCTTGATTTGGACATTTGATAAGGCTTTATTGATCATGGTCGCGACAGTGAAAGTGTCATGTTTGCTTCTTAAAACAGGAATTCCTTTTTGATTGGCCAGTTTAAGCACGTCATCATGAACATGAAATCCTCCTGTCACAAGAACAGCATTTTCATTTTCAAGTGCTAACAGTTGGATACGAGTACGGTCTCCGACAATCAAGAGTCCCCCATCATGAAGGTAGGACAGGATATTTTGTTCAGTCATGGCACCGATAGAGAACTTACTAAATTCTCTATCTAAACCTTCTTGACCAGACAGAACCTCAGAAGAAGTCACTTCAGCAATTTCAGCAAAAGTTAATCTTTCGATAGCAACTTTCTGAGATTTGACACGGATAGTACCACTTCTTGGACGAGTCTCTACAATTCCACGATTTTCAGCTTCTTTAATAGCCCGATAAGCCGTTCCATCACTGACTCCTAGATGGTTGGAAATGCTTCGAACACTGACCCTCTTTCCGACAGGTAATTCTTCCAAATAGCTTAGAATTTCCTGATGTTTACTCATTGAATTCTCCTTTTACATACCGAAATTCAAGATAATCCCGCATTTTTCTTGTGTAGCGATCACTTCCTTTAAACTGACGAGTCAAACGGAATCCAGACTTTAGAGCAACCTTTTGGCTAGCTTCATTTTCAAGATGAGTAATGATGGCTAATTGTTTTAAACCAAATTCCTCAAAAGAAAGCTGACAAATTTTTCTAACAACCTCTGTCATAAATCCTTGCGACCAAGCATCTTTTCTCAAAAAATAGCCAAGCTCAGCTTCTTTTTTGATTTCATCTAACTTCTCAAATTTAATAGAACCAATCATTTGTTGATTTTTCTGGTCACAAATTGCCCACACTCCCAAAGGGGACTTCATAAAGTAATTCGCTAATGCATATTGACTTTCTTCCAAACTAGCTTGACTTGGAAAAATGAATTGTAAATTTTCTGGATTTGAAGCTATCTCATGGAAGTCTTGACTATCACTAAAAAAGAAAGGACGCAAATACAAGCGATCCGTTTCAAAAAAAGAAAACATTGCTAATTTGGTCCAAATATTCATAAACACCCCTACGGTTTATTCTTCAACAAGTGTAATATCTGCTCCTAGATTACGTAATTTTTCAATAATATCTGAATAACCACGTAAGATGAACTCAATATTTGTAATTTCAGTTTTGCCTTCAGCCATTAAACCAGCAATGACAAGTGCGGCCCCAGCTCTAAGGTCAGTAGCTTTTACATTTGCACCACGCAAACCACGTCCACCAGTATATAAAATATGGTCGTTTGTAGTCGTAATATCTGCGTCCATCTTTGCTAGTTCAAAAACATGGTTTACTCGTTTTTCATAAATGGTATCAATAATGGTACCACGCCCCTCTGCTGTTAACAAGAGTGGAGTAATTGGTTGTTGCAAGTCAGTAGCAAAACCAGGATAAGGTGCTGTCTTAATATTGATTGCTTTCAAATTAGACTGTTCTTCGACAAAAATACTGTCTTCAGATACAGTCATTCTCACACCCATCTCTTCCAACTTAGCGATGAATCCTTCTAAGTGTTCGTATAATACATTGTTGATACGAATTCCCTTACCGACTGCAGCAGCTAAGGAAATATATGTTCCTGCTTCAATACGGTCTGGAATCACCTGGTGGCGAGTTCCGTGTAATCTTTCAACACCATCAATAGTGATAATATTAGTTCCTGCCCCACGGATATGGGCACCCATATTATTCAAGAGAGTGGCAACATCAATAATCTCAGGCTCACGGGCTGCATTTTCAATAATAGTACGCCCATTTGCTTTAACCGCAGCAATCATCGTATTAATCGTCGCACCGACACTAACCGTATCCATGTAAATACTTGCACCATGAAGTCCCACATCTTTAGCAGATAACTTCATGTTATCTCCCTCGTAGCTAACAGTAGCTCCCATTGCTTCAAAAGCCTTTAGGTGTAAGTCAATAGGACGTGGTCCCAAATCACATCCACCAGGCAAACCAACTGTAGCTTCCCCAAAGCGACCTAAAAGACTTCCATAAAAATAATAAGATGCACGAAGACTGTTGATTTTCCCATAAGGCATTGGAATATTTTGAACACCTCGTGGATCAATCTCTAACACATCGTCATAACGCTTAACGGTAGCACCCATTAACTCCATGATTTCGACAAGACTAGCAACATCGGAAATATCTGGAACACAATCCAAAGTCACCACATCATCAGCCAAAATAATAGCTGGAATTAAGGCCACAACGCTATTTTTAGCACCGCTAATAGTGATTTCACCTTGCAAGGGTAATCCACCATTGATAACAATTTTTCTCATTCTAAATTTTTTATGCTCTTTCAAAATTTCTAAAAAGGTCCTACATTAAAGTATATCATAAATCCACCCTTTTTTCCATCATTTTCAATTATATTAGCAGAATCGTATTTATTGGTAAATGAGCTGTCTTGAAATGTTTTGCCCCTTTTTTGCCCCCTAAATACAAAAATAGCCCTTCGGATAAAATCCGAGGGGCTAGAAACGTTGTTAAATCAACGGCCGAACTTTTGAATTTCATGGTTCGGGATAAAATAGTTCACTGAACTATTTTATTTTTTAAGGTTGTAGAATGATTTCAATCCACGATATTCTGCTACTTCACCAAGTTGGTCTTCGATGCGAAGCAATTGGTTGTATTTAGCGATACGGTCTGTACGTGAAAGTGAACCAGTCTTGATTTGTCCTGCGTTAGTTGCAACTGCGATGTCAGCGATTGTTGAATCTTCAGTTTCACCTGAACGGTGTGATACAACGGCAGTGTAACCAGCTTCTTTAGCCATTTCGATAGCTTCAAAAGTTTCAGTAAGAGTACCGATTTGGTTAACTTTGATAAGGATTGAGTTAGCAGCACCTTCTTGGATACCACGTGCAAGGTAGTCAGTGTTTGTTACGAAGAAGTCGTCACCAACAAGTTGTACTTTCTTACCAAGACGTTCAGTAAGAGCTTTCCAACCATCCCAGTCGTTTTCATCCATACCATCTTCGATAGTGATGATTGGGTATTTGTTAACCAATTCTTCAAGGTAATCGATTTGTTCTGCAGATGTACGAACAGCAGCGCCTTCACCTTCAAATTTAGTATAGTCGTAAACTTTACGTTCTTTATCGTAGAATTCTGATGAAGCACAGTCAAATCCGATAAATACGTCTTTACCTGGAACATATCCAGCAGCTTCGATCGCAGCAAGGATAGTTTCAACACCGTCTTCAGTTCCTTCGAAACGAGGAGCGAATCCACCTTCGTCACCTACGGCAGTTTCCAAACCACGTGATTTAAGGATTTTCTTAAGAGCGTGGAAGATTTCAGCACCGTAACGAAGAGCTTCTTTAAATGTTGGCGCACCAACTGGCAAGATCATGAACTCTTGGAATGCGATTGGAGCGTCAGAGTGAGAACCACCGTTGATGATGTTCATCATTGGAGTTGGAAGAACTTTAGTGTTGAATCCACCAAGGTAGCTGTAAAGTGGGATTTCAAGGTAGTCAGCAGCAGCACGAGCTACAGCGATAGACACACCAAGGATTGCGTTTGCACCCAATTTACCTTTGTTAGGAGTACCGTCAAGAGCGATCATAGCACGGTCGATAGCTTGTTGATCACGTACATCGTAGCCAATGATAGCTTCAGCAATGATGTTGTTTACGTTGTCAACAGCTTTTTGTGTACCAAGACCACCGTAACGAGATTTGTCACCATCGCGAAGTTCAACTGCTTCGTGTTCACCAGTAGAAGCTCCTGATGGAACCATACCACGTCCGAAAGCACCTGATTCAGTGTAAACTTCTACTTCAAGTGTTGGGTTACCGCGTGAGTCTAGGACTTCGCGAGCGTAAACATCAGTAATAATTGACATTTTTTACTCTCCTTATGAGTTAAATTTTTTACACCTCTATAATACCTTAAAACCCCTCCTTTTTCAAGAAAAAACGTTATCTTTGTGCAAATTTTCCTTAACTTTATAAAGTAATCGCTTTCTTTTGTCTGTTTTATTCTAACTTTTATGATATACTGTTTTCATGACAGATTTATCAAAACAATTACTTGAAAAAGCTCATGGTGGAGCAAAATTAAATCCGGATGAGCAAAGACGCTATCTTGGTACTTTTGAGGAAAGAGTTCTTGGATATGCAGATATTGATACAGCAAATAGCCCTCAGTTAGAAAAAGGCTTTTTATCCATTTTAGAAAACCTTCAGGAAAAAGCAGAACCACTATTTGTGAAGATTTCACCAAATATCGAATTTGACAAGCAAGTTTTCTACTTAAAAGAAGCTAAAGAAACTGATAGTCAAGCTACCATTGTATCTGAAGAGCATACTTCTTCTCCTTTTGGCCTGATTATCCATAGCAATGCACCAGTTCAAGTAGAAGAAAAGGACCTTCGACTTGCTTTTGCAAAACTTTGGGAAGATAAAAAGGAAGGTCCAGCCAAAACATCCTTCTGGAAGAAATGGTTTGGCTAAATCTTGCGCATATTTAATAAATGCCCTATATTGGCAGCCGTGTGCTCCAAATAGAGACTGGCATTTTTCAAACTATCTTCTAGAGGTTCACTTTTCTCCAAAATTGAAAAAGCCGCTTGGATATTCTCAAATGGTAGGGAAGGTAAATCCTCAGCAATACTACCACAAATAGCAATGACAGGAACTCCGATAGGGGTTCTTTTTGCAACACCTATCGGCGCTTTACCTGCTAAACTTTGACGATCTAGCCTTCCTTCTCCAACAATAACCAAGTCAGCATCTGCAACTTTCTTATCAAAGCTAATTAGGTTCAAGCAGGTATCAATTCCAGACACGATATTTGCCTGAGCAAAGGCACACAAACCGCCAGCAATGCCTCCACCAGCTCCTGCTCCTTTAAGTTCCAATGTTGCAGGGGAGACTTTTTCATAAAAATCTTGGATCGCTTGATCTACGGCATCAAACATAGTAGGATCTAGACCTTTTTGCTTGCCAAACGTGTAGGTCGCACCTTGATAACCACATAAGGGACTCGTGACATCTGCTAAAATACGAATTTGAACATCTTCAGGAATTTCATAGCGATTTTCTGTTGAAACAGAAGCTAAATTTAGTAAGGACTGACCGCAAGCGGGCAAGACATTTCCATCCCTATCATAAAATCGATAACCTAAACCAGCAGCGATCCCAATTCCTCCGTCATTACTGGCCGTGCCACCAACGCCGATATAGATTTCTTTAATCCCTTGAGCAATGAGATGACGAATCAACTCTCCAATACCACAAGTCTGAATTTGAAGTGGATTTCGTTTCTCTATCGGAATTTTTCCAAGGCCAACTAAGTCAGCCACTTCAAATAGTGCCAGTTGTTCTTTTTGAAAATAGCTCATGGCTTCTTTTTGTCCAAAAGGGCCTGTCACTTGGATCCATTTTTCTTCAATGTCAAGAGAATGTCGAATAGAATCTACTGTACCTTCGCCACCATCACCAACAGGGCAGAGGAGACATTCTACATCTGCTATCGATTGTTGGAAGCCTCTTTTTATTGCTTCAGCTACCTGATCAGCGGTCAAGCTTTCTTTAAATGAATCTGGTGCAATTACAATCTTCATATTTTCCCTCATTCTAAACAGTCAATCAAAGGAAGAACTTCTAAAAAATCCCTCTTGTCAACATGATTCGGTATTTCTTTTTTGAGCACTTCTTTGGCACAAAAAGCAATTCCCAGTCCTGCTGACTTCAACATTAATAGGTCATTTGCCCCATCTCCGATTGCAACAGTTCTTTCTCTAGGAAGTTGCAGTTCCTTTCTCCATTGTTCTAGAGTATCTTTTTTGACCTGGGGACTGATAATTTGTCCAACTAATTCCCCTGTTAGAAAGCCACCTTTGACTTCAAGTTGGTTGGCAGAAAAATAGGCAATTCCAAGAGATTTTGCTAATCTCTCAACTATTGGAGAAAATCCACCGGACACCATACCAACTAGGATAGCATTCCTTTGGAGAATAGAAATGAATTCCTGGGCATTTGGCGATAGATGAATAGAATTGAAGACTGTATCAAAGACCGAAATAGGAAGGCCTTCCAACAAGAAAACTCTGTCTCGTAAACTCGTTTCAAAATTCAACTCTCCTCGCATTGCCTGACTTGTAAGCTGCGCAATTTCCGCCTCACGACCTGCCTCTCTTCCCAACAAATCAATCACTTCTTCTAGGATTAAGGTGCCGTCAACATCCATGACACACAAGCCTTTTACTTGGGACATCAGTTCTCCTCTCTAAACAGCCTAAAAATCGTATGAAGTCATCATACGATTTTATCTATTAATTAACTAAACTATGGTACAAGTCAAGGTATGACCTGCAGGCTGTATCCCATGAGAAATCACACTCCATAGCTTGTTTTTGTAGGTTTCTCCAAACATCAGGATGGTTTCTATACAAGTCCAATGCTGTTTGGAAAGTCCAATTTAACCAGTAAGGAGATAGATTGTCGAAGCTAAAGCCAGTACCGCTTCCTTCGATTGGATTGAAAGCACGAACGGTATCTCGCAAGCCACCAACTTCATGAACCAATGGCAAGGTTCCGTAACGCATCGCCATCATTTGAGACAAGCCACACGGTTCAAAACGACTTGGCATGAGGAAGAGATCACAAGCAGCGTAGATTTCTTGAGCTAGTTTGACATCAAAAGTGATATTTGCTGATAGCTTGTCTGGATAGATTTGAGCAAACCATGAGAAAGCTCCTTCAAAGGCTGGATCACCAGTTCCTAAAAGAACAATCTGAACATCATTTTGCAAGATATGGTGCAGACTTTCCACCACCACATCAAAACCTTTTTGACGTGTCAAACGAGAAACAATTCCCACCAGAGGAACGTCAGATCTAACTGGCAAGCCAACTCTCTCTTGCAATTTTGCCTTATTTTGGGCCTTCCCAGACAAATCTTCCTGATTAAAATGATAGTCTAAAAGGGCATCCGTCTGAGGATTATAAAGGTCAGCATCAATCCCATTTACGATACCAGATACCTTACCAGACTCCATTCGAAGAATCTGATCCAAGTTACATCCAAACTGACTAGTCATAATTTCATGAGCATAGCTAGGCGAAACGGTTGAAACACGATCCGCATAGAGAATACCTGCCTTCATCCAGTTCAGACAGTTGTTCCATCGAAGGGTGCCATCAGCATAACGCTCAAAGCCAACTCCAAACAAATCCCATAACATTCCTTCTGAAAATTGTCCTTGGAATTCCAAATTATGAATGGTTAAAACAGTTTTTATTCCTTGATAGGCTTGAATCCAACGGTATTTTTCCTTCAACAAGAAAGGAATCATAGCTGTATGGTAGTCATGAACATGGAGAAGATCAGGAATAAAGTCAATCCTTTCCATAGCCTCAATGGCAGCTAGTTGGAAGAAAGCAAAGCGTTCACCGTCATCAAAATCACCGTAAACATGACCACGGAAAAAATAATATTGGTTGTCAATAAAGTAGAAGGTTACACCATTTAAGACTGTTTTCTTAATCCCACAGTACTGTCTGCGCCAACCAACACTCACCTCAAAATGAAGCACATCTTCAATCTGATTTCCAAATTTAGCCTCTACCATATCATAGTAGGGGAGAATTACTGCAACTTCATGTCCCGCTTTTACCAGTGATTTGGGAAGAGCACCAATGACGTCTCCCAAACCACCTGTTTTTGAAAAGGGTGCACCCTCAGCTGCTACAAATAAAATTTTCATGAATGAATATCCTCTGTTACTTTAGCACCTTTCTTAACGACGACTGGATGTTCTGCAGTTCCACGGATCACAACTCCATCCGCAACTTCAACACCCTTGTCCAAGATAGCATATTCTACCTGAGCACCTTCTCCAATAACAACACGAGGGAATAAGATGCTATCTTTAACCAAGCTATCCTTATGGACATGAATATTACGTGATAAAACAGAATTAGCCACTTGACCTTCAATAATACTACCAGAGGCAAACTGAGAAGTGCTTACCTTAGATGTATTAGCATAATAAGTTGGCTCTTCGTTTTTGACCTTTGTATAAATCTTTTGATTTGGTGAGAAGAGAGAGTAGAATTTTTGTGATTCAAGCATATCTTTGTTAGCTTTGTAATAAGACTCTACAGAATGAATATTTGCTAGATAACCTGTGTACTCGTAGGCAAAAGCCCCTTCTTTTGCAGCCAAATCCCGTAAAACATAGCGCAACTTCTCTGGATGTTCTTTTTTAGCTTCTTCTTCCAAGCGTTCTATCAACCAAGGTGTATCAACGACAAAGATATCTGTAGACATGTTATAGATTTGATCTGGTAACTTGCTATCAAAGAGTTTATGAGAACGAACATGGTCTGTTTCATCCACTTCCAAGATTGCGTTTACTTCTGAAATGTCTTTCTTAGCTAGTTTTTTATAAACTACAGTGATAGGCCCTTTTGTTGTACTATGTAGATGGAAAACTTGGTTCAAATCAATGTTAATCAAAACATCACAGTTGAGGGCAACTGTTTGGTTTGAGCCAGAACGTTTCAAGTAAGTAAGAAGTTGTTGGTAGTATTCTTTTCCAACTGTACTACTTTCCACACGAGTATTGTAAATACCTAGATAATAGTGGCTAAGAAGAGTTGACAAGCCCCACTCACGTCCTGAACGGATATGGTCAAAGACTGAGCTAATATTATCTTGTTGGAAAATACCAAAGATACTACGGACACCTGCATTAGCAAGACTTGAGAGCGGGAAGTCGATCAAACGATATTTCCCACCAAATGGCAAACTAGCTACTGGACGGTGGTCGGTCAATGTTGACATATCATGAAAACCAACTGTGTTTCCTAAAATGGCAGAATATTTATCAATCTTCATCTGTTGCTACCCCCACTACTTCATCATATCCTACAACCTGTACTTCTTCTGTTCCATCAATTTCGACACCATCAGAAATAACTGCACCTTCACCAATAATGGCACGTTTAATTTTAGCTCCCTGACCAACAATTGCACCACTCATGATAACTGAATCTACTACTTCTGCCCCTTCGCGAACTTGCGCACCTGTTGAGAGGATAGAATGTTTAACAGTTCCATCTACGAAACAGCCATCAACAACCAAGGAATCTTCCACGTGAGCATTTGCCCCAAGGAAGTTTGGTGGTGAAATCAAGTTTCTTGAGTAAATCTTCCATTGACGGTTACGGCTATCCAAAGCATTTTCTGGAGAAATGTACTCCATGTTCGCTTCCCAAAGCGACTCAGTGGTACCGACGTCTTTCCAGTAACCATTAAATTCATAAGCATAGACACTTTCACCTGACTCAAGGTAATTTGGAATGACATTTTTACCAAAGTCTGACATATCTACATTGCTCTTTTCAGCAGCGACTAACATATTACGAAGGCGTTGCCAATCAAAAATGTAGATTCCCATAGAAGCTTTTGTAGATTTAGGTTGAGCTGGTTTTTCTTCAAATTCAACAATACGATTGTTGGCATCGGTATTCATGATACCAAAACGGCTCGCTTCTTTAAGAGGGACGTCTAAAACCGCTACTGTCAAGCTGGCATTATTATCTTTGTGAGACTGGAGCATATCATCATAATCCATTTTGTAGATGTGGTCCCCAGATAGAATCAAGACATACTCAGGATTGACACTGTCGATATAATCAATATTTTGGTAAATAGCGTGGCTAGTCCCCTCAAACCAACGATTTCCTTCACTTGCAGAATAAGGTTGAAGAATAGAGACACCAGAATTGATACCGTCTAATCCCCAGCTTGAACCATTCCCGATATGGTTGTTGAGAGCAAGTGGTTGGTACTGGGTAATGACTCCAACATTGTTGATGCCTGAGTTAGCACAGTTTGAAAGAGCAAAGTCAATGATACGGTAGCGCCCACCAAATTGCACAGCTGGTTTTGCGATGCTTTGAGTGAGTTTACCGAGACGAGTTCCTTGCCCACCAGCAAGAATCAAAGCTAACATTTCATTCTTCATTTTCTACTCCTTTTTGGTTTTTACTTGTGACGGTTTTAGTAGGTTTCAAGCGACGTTTGATTTTCCAAACACTTGCTCCCATAGCCGGTAGGGTAAAGGTCAAGGTCTGCTCATAATCTTTCCATAGTCCTTCTTGCGTTTGCACAGTTTGATTATGTTCTTTCCAAACGCCTCCCCACTCTTCTAACTCAGTATTCCAGACTTCTTCGTAAATCCCTGCAACAGGAAGTCCGATTGTAAAATCTTTTCGTTCAACTGGTGCCATGTTAAAGACGCAGACTAGCATATCGTCCTTCTTACCCTTACGGATGAAAGAAAGAACACTCTGGTCTCGATTATCCGCATCAATGATTTCAATACCATCATAGCTGGTATCGATTTCCCACAAACAGCGATGATCTTTGTAAAACTGGTTTAGCTGAGAAGTGAAATACTTCATCTTCGCATTCATTGGATCTTCTAGGTTTGACCATTCCAACTGTTCTTCAGATTTCCATTCTAGGAATTGCCCATATTCACTACCCATGAAAAGCAATTTTTTACCTGGGTGACAAATTTGGTAAGTGTAGAGATTGCGCAAGCCTGCGAATTGATTGTAGCGATCTCCCCACATCTTATGCATCATACTCTTCTTACCGTGAACCACTTCATCGTGCGAGAATGGTAGGAGATAGTTTTCCTTGAAGACATACATAAAGCTGAAAGTCACCAGATTAAAGTCATATTTACGGTAAATCGGATCTTCTTCGTAGAATCGGAGGATATCATTCATCCAGCCCATATTCCACTTGTAGTCAAATCCTAGACCATCTGAATCCTTAGTGTCAGTAATCTGAGTAGCTGATGAACTTTCTTCTGCAATCATCATCACATCTGGATGAACTAGTTTAATCACATCATTCAAGCGTTGAAGGAAATAATATCCCTCATAGTTGAGATTGCCACCATCTTTATTAGGTGTCCATGGAGCATCATCGTAGTCTAAATAGAGTATATTGCTGACAGCATCCACACGAATACCATCTAGATGGTAAAAGTCAATCCAAAACTTAATACTAGAAATCAAGAAGGACTGGACTTCATTTTTTCCAAGGTCAAAATTGAGAGCGCCCCAACCATAGTTATGAGCCTTATTATGGTCTTGGTACTCAAAAGTCGGTGTCCCGTCATAATAAGCTAAGGCATCATCATTAATGGTGAAATGACCAGGTACCCAGTCTACAATAACCCCAATATTGTTTAAGTGACATTCCTCAACAAAATCTTGAAATTCTTCAGGACGACCATAGGCATGCTCTAGAGCAAAGTAACCCATAAGCTGATAGCCCCAACTCAAACCTAGTGGGTGAGACATCAAAGGCATAAACTCAATGTGAGTATAGTTCATCTCAACCAAGTAAGGAATAAGTTCATCTTTCAATTGAGAAAAACTATAGGGGCTGCCATCAGGATTTCTCTTCCAAGAGCCAGCATGAGCCTCGTAAATATTGACAGGACGCTCTTCAAAGCTCAAGCGTTTTCTACGGGCTAGCCAGAGACCATCCTTCCATTTCTTTTCTGGAATCTCTGTTAAAATAGCCCCAGTACCAGGTCGTGCCTCATACCTTACAGCCAAAGGGTCAATCTTCATCAACTGATGACCGTTTGATCGTGTGATATGATACTTATAAATTTGGCCTTCTTGAGCAAGAGTGGTAAAGACTTCCCAGATCCCAAATTCATTTCGTTCCATTGGAATTTGATTTTCAACCCAATTGGTGAAATCCCCTACCAAGTGAACAGCCTGAGCATTAGGCGCCCACACACGAAAAGTATAGCCATACTCTCCATTTTTTTCTTCCCTATGAGCTCCCAGATAGTGCTGGAGGTGAAAATTTTCACCTGTCATAAAGGTTTTTAAAGCATTATTCTTATCCATACACCCTCCTAATTCTGTAAGCGTTTTCTATAGATTTATTATACTACCTTTTTAGGGAAGATTCAAGTAAATTACGGAATTTGCAAAAAAATCTTTTGAAAGTCTTCAACAAATTCACTGATGTGTTCACTTGTAAATCAAGAAATTTTCAGAAACGCTTTGAAAACGAATTGTTTTTTAATAATACTATCACAAAGTTCGTTATTTAGCTAACAAAAAATATAATTTTAAGTAAAAAAATAAATCAGGAAACGAATCTCCTGATTTTACATTTCATTTCACATCAAAAACAATGGATTTGACATTTGTCATCGCTTCAATACTATATTTAATTCCTTGCACTCCAGCGCCAGAACCTTTGACACCAAGGAATGGGAAATTATCTGGACCACGCTGGGTTTTATTATTTATATGAACTGTACCCACTTCAAGTTTTTCAGCAATTTCAAATGCTTTTTTGAAATCATTTGTAAAGACTGAGGATTGAAGGCCGAATTCAGATTCGTTGGCAAAGGCAATGGCTTCCTCTACACTAGCCACACGGATAATTGGTAAAACAGGACCAAATGGCTCTTCCCATGCCACTTTCATATCTTTTGTAACTTGGTCAAAAAGCACTGGCCATAGAAGATTGCCTTCGCGTTTGATTGGTGTAAGAGCCTGAGCACCTTTTTCTTGTGCATCATCAATCAAGCCCCAAATAAAGTCTGCTGAAGCATTGTCGATAACTGGTGTGATATCAGCATTGTCGAATGGATCGCCAACTGTTAATTTAGTAACCTCTGCTTGAAGCAAAGCAGCTAGTGTATCTGCTACACTTTCGATAACAATAACACGTTTAATGGCTGTGCAACGTTGACCTGAATAGCTAAAGGCACCCGCAACAATTTGCTTGGCAGCATGTTCCAAATCTGCATCTTCTAGTACTAAGGCTGCATCTTTCCCACCAAGCTCCAACATGATTGGACGCATACCAGCTAAACGACCAATACGTTCTCCGATAGGAGTTGAACCTGTAAAGTTGATGAAGTTGACTTCTTTGTGTTCAATGATATAATCCCCAATTTCTGAACCACGACCCGTAATGGTATTGAAAACACCAGCCGGAATCCCTGCTTCTTCAAACGCTTTAGCCAACAAGAGCCCAGAAATAGAACCTTGTGTTGGTGGCTTAAACATGACTACATTCCCTGCAATCAAGGCAGGTGCAATTTTAGAAGCAGATAAATTAACTGGATAATTAAAGGGAGCGATAGCCAGCACGACACCAACTGGCTCGCGACGAACAACGGCCAATTTATTTTTACTTGCTGCTTCAAAACCGCCACCTTCCATTGCTTGTCCAGTGATACGGAGACCTTCCTCAGCAGCATAGCGAATCAAGTCTGCGGTACGCACCACTTCTCCAATAGCTACTTTAATTCCCTTTGCCACTTCTTTGGCAAGTATAGTACCAATTTCTTCCTTATCACGTTCTAAAATAGCTGCTGTTTTGTGCAAATAAGCCGCACGTTCAACTGCTGATAAAGCTCGCCAAGCTGGCAGGGCTGCACGCGCAGCTTTCATAGCCTCATCTACTTCTGCCTGAGTCATAGCTGGAACAGTCCCTAATTCTTCTTGGTTTATTGGTGAATAAATCGTAATTTCTTTTTCAGCTGATTTCCATTTTCCATTTACTAAATTCTGATATCTTGTCAAATTCTCGTCCTCCTGAAAATGATTAAGATATATTTTACCAAATTTTCAGAAAATTACAACCCTTTTTGCAATTTTTTTGAGATTATTTTCACAAGCTTGGTTTTTCAAACTATTTGAAACTTGATTCTAATCTTCATTGAAAACTTATAAATGATAAAAAGGATTAGACAATCTAACCCTTTTTAGTTTATGCATTTAAGAGAGTACTTTTAGCACTGCGACACTAGTATCATCAATGACATTTTCTTGTTTCGAACGACTATTGGTCACAAGCATTTCTAGATTTCCTGCATTTTCAAAGTATAAGGAAGTTCCCTTGGCATTGAATACTACCAATAGATGTTCTGGCCCCCCGTGAATCTCGTAAACAATCCATCCGCTATTTTCTGCAGCTGTGTGAACAAAGACATGACGGTAAACTTCTTCGTATGTAGGATAAGAAAAGGCGCTAGTCTGTGTTTTCAGTCGAATAATTTGACGGACAAAGTCAATGCTTTCTTGTCTTTCATTGATTAAATCCCAGTTTATTTGGTTAACACTGTCAGGAGCCTTGTAACTATTCATAGCACGTTCTCGGTCTGCCGAAGTGAGTTGTCCATGTTCACCCGTCGGAATTAATTTGGTTCGACCAAATTCTTGGCCAATTTCCATAAAGGACATTCCTTGCATGAGAAGGTTCATTACTGTCGCCGTCTCAACCTTGCGCATAATCTGGTCTGAACTTTGATCAGGATGAAGAGTCGCCAACAAATCATGAAGATTGTAATTGTCATGGGCTTCAACATAGTTGAGAACCTGGTTTGGACTGAGATAAGAACCCAATTCTCGGCTACCAAGAATGGCCTTGGCAATGATTGGTTCAGTGGCTGCACCACTTACAAATCCTGACTTGATTGCACCATAAACTTCTCCTCCTTTGACCGCATCACGCTGATTATCATTGAAGAATCCGATATTTGGCATTTGGTAGGCATTATCCTTCTTGGCCTTATCATAAGGTGCAAGACCTGTTCCCATATCCCAGCCTTCTCCATAAGTGATAATACGGGGATCAACCTCATCTAGCGCCCAACGAATCGCTTGCATGGTTTTGACATTATGAATACCCATCAAGTCAAAACGGAAGCCGTCAATATTGTATTCCTGTACCCAGTATAGAAGAGAATCAATCATGTACTTGCGGAACATTTCGTGTTCACTGGCTGTTTCATTTCCAACACCTGTTCCATTCTGGAAGGTACCGTCTGGATTCATACGATAGTAGTAATCAGGGACAGTTGTTTGGAAAGGTGCATCAACCGTTGAAAAGGTGTGATTATAAACCACGTCCATAATGACACCAATCCCCGCATCGTGATAGGCTTGAACCATGGTCTTCAAATCACGAATGACCTGCCCTGGATCATCTGGATTACTAGAAAAACTTGGTTCTGGTGCATTGTAGTTTTGAGGGTCATAACCCCAGTTATAGGTTACATTTCCATCCTCATCGTATTCCTTATGGCGATCAAAGATAGGCTGGAGTTGAACATAGTTGCAGCCAAGTTCTTTGATATAGTCAAAGGCGGTTGCTTGTCCGAATTGGTTTACAGTTCCAGTCTGGGCAGCACCAAGGAAGGTTCCACGGAGATGCTCTGCAACTCCAGAGGTCGGAGATTTGGTTAAATCTCGGATATGCATTTCACAGATAACTGCTTTACATGGATTTTCCAAACGCCAAGGCGCTTCTGTTCCATGTTTGACCACAAATCCTTCTACTTGTCTGTCTTGATGAGAAAGAATTACGGAACGTTTGCCGTCAGGACTTGTGGCAATCGTGTAAGGATCTCTCGTCACAGTCTGGTGGTGAGGAAAGTCAATCTGATACTGATAAGCCTTGCCAGCAAGATTTTCATCTAAGTCTAGACTCCAAACACCAATGGTATTGTACTTATGACTGTATGAATAGCTATTACCACGCTCTAGATTAAAGGTTTTCCAAATCGGAGCGTCGTTGCTGGTATTTTCGTAGACAACCACCTGTACAGCAGTAGCCGTAGGAGCCCAAAGTTTAAAGCTAGTCTGATAATCTGAAAGACTGTAACCTAGTTCTCCTTGGTAGCCCCAGTGGTGATCAAAACTAGCGCTATGTATTGCTCTATCAAAAGCAAATGGATTTTGATCTTTGTAGTAAGGACTAGCAATGGCTGGGTTTTCAGAATAATAAACAGTCTCGTCGCCCTCTAAAATCCAAACTTCTGTCAGAAGCGGATAGTAGTTATAACGCACGGAATATTCCTTAACTGTCCCATCAATCTCGACAGAAAACTTCAGGTTTTCTAACTTTTCTTGACTTGTAACTGTGAAGGAGAACTTTGCTCCAAAAAAGTTATTTTCATAATACAATTTTTCAACATTGTCCGCCTGTTTTCTACTAAATGAACAGGCTGCATAATCCCCGTTTTTTCGATGAAAATGGATGACTACAGGGTAATTTAACATTTCTTTTCCTAATTTCTAATTTTAATTTAATTTTTTATGTGGTGCTGATAGATTCAGCAATTTAATTTCTGACTCAAGATAGACTCAATTCATGTCAAAACACTTCAGGATAGACAGTTTCAGACTATCTAACATCTAGCCTTCTACTATTCTTTACAAACTTTCGAGCCAAGCTTCATCTCGAACTTCAATACCAAGTTCTTGTGCTTTTTGAAGTTTACTTCCAGCATCTGCACCTGCCACGACGAGGTCGGTCTTTTTAGAAACACTGCCAGTCACTTTAGCACCCAAACTTTCGAGTTTATTTTTAGCTTCTGAGCGCTTGAGCCGTTCCAATTTTCCAGTCAATACAACGGTCAAACCTGACAAGGCCGCATCTGCCACTACCGTCTGTCCTTTATAGTCCAGATTGACCCCAGCTTCTTTCAATTCTTTGAGGAGAATTTCAGAGCCTTCTGTCGCAAAATATGTCTGAAGACTCTTGGCAATCACACTACCCAGACTTTCAATACTAGCCACTTCATCTGAATCTGCCTGAGCCAGATTTTCAATCGAGTGGAAATGTTGAAGTAACAGCTGACTGGCCTTGCTTCCGACATGACGAATGCCCAAACCAAACAAGAGCTTTTCAGCAGAATTTTCCTTAGATGCTTGGATGGCCTGATACAGTTTAGCAGCAGACTTTTCCTTAACCCCCTCTAAAAGGAGGAAATCTTCTTCTTTCAAACGGTAAATATCCGCCACATCCTTGACTAAATTAGCAGCGAAAAGCTTCTCAACAATAGATGGACCAAGTCCTGTAATATTCATAGTATCTCGAGAAGCAAAGTGAATCAAACCTTCCATAATTTGGGCAGGGCAACGTGGATTGATACAACGGAGAGCCACCTCATCTTCAAAATGAAGCAAGTGACTGTCACAACTTGGGCAATGTGATGGAATATCTAGTTTTTCTTCAGAAAGACGTTTAGACTCTACCACACGCAAAACAGCAGGGATGATGTCACCAGCCTTATAAACGATAACCGTATCGTCTTTGCGGATATCTTTTTCAGCAATATAATCCACATTGTGCAGGGTCGCACGGCTAACAGTCGTACCAGCTAGTTGTACTGGTGTGAGATTTGCAGTTGGCGTGACAACTCCAGTACGACCTACTGTCCAATCAACTGATAAGAGTTTAGCTTCTTTTTCCTCAGCAGGAAACTTGTAGGCTACTGCCCACTTTGGAGCCTTGACGGTAAAACCGAGTTCTTCTTGGCTTGCTAAATCATTGACCTTGATCACCACCCCATCGATATCATAAGGCAGATTCTCCCGTTCCTCTCCTACTTCTTGGATAAAATTCCAGATTTCATCTATATTTTCAGCCAAGATTCGCTTAGGATTGACCACAAAACCAAGCTGTTCTAGGTGCTTCAAAACCTTTTCTTGACTATCACGAGTTGAAGGGCTGGCTTCTTGATAGAGGAAAGTCGCAAGATTGCGCGTGGCAACTACTGCTGTATCCAACTGTCGCAGAGTGCCTGCTGCCGCATTACGAGGATTGGCAAATTCAGACTCTCCATTTTCTTGGCGAGCTTGGTTAACCTGGTCAAAAGAAGCGCGTGGCATATAACATTCCCCACGAACCGTGATATCAAGTTCTTCTGGCAAGGTCAAAGGAATGTCCTTAACACGCTTAAGATTTTCTGTTATATTCTCCCCAACAGAACCATCACCACGTGTTGCCCCAGCAACCAAAATCCCCTTTTCATAAGTAAGCGAGATAGACAAGCCATCGATTTTCAGCTCACAAATATAGGTCGGATGAGCCACTTCCTTACGAACACGCGCGTCAAAAGCTTCAAGCTCCTCACGTGAAAAAGCATCCTGCAAACTATAAAGAGGATACTGATGACTGTATTTTTCAAAACCATCTAAAACCTTGCCACCAACACGATGGGTAGGACTGTCTGCTAGCACTTGATCTGGATAGGCAGTTTCTAACTCAACCAACTCTCGGTAAAGGCGATCATACTCACTGTCTGAAACCGAGGGATTATCGCTGGTATAGTACTCAGTCGCATAGCGATTGAGCAAGGCGACCAACTCATTCATTCTTTTATTCATAAAACTATTTTACCATAAATTAAGCCCTTCTCACAAACGAGAAGGGCGGAAAAAACACTTAGATTGGAATTATTTTTGAAGTCCAAGCAAACTTATGTCTCTTTTTCAAAATGAGTTCGTACATAGCCTAGAGCTAAGAAGGATAAGGCGACAACTCCAAGTCCAATAATCAAGAAAGAATAAAGATGGACACTTGGAAGAAAGGTCATCAAACCTTTCGCAATCGGCATAAAGAGAATTGCCAGTGTAAAAATGGTACTCAATACCCTACCCAAATATTCTCCATCAATCTTGGTCTGTACCTGTGTAAAGAAGTGAATATTAAAAATCGTCATAAAGAGTTCACAAATCAGGTTTCCAGAAAAGGTTAAAATATTGGGCAGTGGCAAACCCATCATGAAAACTCCTACTCCTGTTAAAATCAATAAGAACAAAAGTGTATTCATACTTGATTTAAATTTATTTGCTATCAGTGCTCCTATAATTGAGCCAATCGCACCCATGGTTAAGATAGTCGCATAAGCACCTTGTACTCCATATAGTTTATTTGAAAAAGGAAGCAAAAACTCAAAAGCCGCAAAAAAGAAATTAACGCTGGAAGCTACCAGCAAAAGGAAGAAAATTTCTTGCTGATGCCAGATATAGTGTAACCCATCCTTGATATCTACAAAAATATCTCTCCCAGTAAAAGCCTTTTTCTCTTGAACTTTTGCTTCCTCTTTTGGAAGGAAAGCCACTAGAATAAAAGCAATGAAAAAAGTCAGCGAGTCTAGCAGTAGCGTCATATGGAGACTTGCGAATTGTAAAACCAGAAAAGAGAGTACAGGAGAACTCACACTGACAACCTGCAAGACCAACTCCAAACGAGAATTGTAGAGGACCAGTTCATCCTTCTCTACCAATTCTGTGATAATGGCCTTATTTGCTGGTCTAGAAAAGGCAAAGGCAATCGCCTGCACAATATTAGCCCCAATCAAAGCTCCAATCATCCAGCTGTCATTCCTTATAAAAGAAATAGCCAGACAAAGAATCCCACACACAAGGTCTGTCACCATTAAAATCCTACGACGAGAAAAACGGTCTGAAATGACCCCGCCAAAGGGATTTACGAGAATAGATGTGACGAGTTCAGAAATCTGATACATTCCTAAAACAGTCTGGCCTATAGATCCCATGGAAGCCAACCAGACACTATTTCCATAATCATAGAGCATATTCCCTATCTTGTTAACAGCTCCACGGCTAATCAACTGTACGGCATAGCGATTCATATAAAAACTCCTCTCAAATTTTGAAACTATTGTATCAAAACCGAAAGGAGCTTTTTATTTTTTCCCTTATTTGGGAAAATTAATCTTTGACAAATTTTTCGTAGTGTTCCTGATAGTAGGCTACTTGCTCTGGAATACCTAGCACATCAAAAATATGCATAGCCTCTTGCATCTGGCTACAACCTTCTTTACACTTTCCTTTTTGATATAAGGCAAAACCTTTGAGGTAATGTAAAATATTTCGTTCATACAGACTAATGTTTTTACCAATAATCTTCTCTGTATAAGTCTCAAAATAGCTTGCATTGTCAAAAGAGAGATACTCTAAACAATGCTGGTAACAATTGAGGGCCAAAATCAACACTAATCTCTTATGGCGACCAATCTCTTGGTAAAATTCCTCCCTCTCCATAACTTCTCTACCAATCCGAGTGACATACTCCACATCGTAGAAACTATAGAGGTTACCAAACAGAATCAACTCATACATGGTCCATTCTTCTGTTTTGAAGAGATAATCTGCTACCTTATCCAAATCATCCTGCTTCATCTCATAACTCGCATCTCTTTGACAAATCAAACCTTGTAGCAAAATCCAGTTCAGCTCAAAATAGAGTGGATTTGTCGAACTCTTAGCCTTTTCAAGTTGTTCTTCTTGAAGCTTTTGAAAACCTGCAATATCATTTGAATAATAAAGGGGTACAATTTGTCCCATCATGGCAACATGTTCATGATTGTGAAAATTCCTTGCCTTATCCATAAAATTTTCGATTGTTACATGAATGTTATCCAAAATCTCAAAGAAACGTGAGACTGCTAGGTCAGAGTCCCCAAGCTCAAAGCGAGATAACTGAGAAGTAGAGCAAGACTCCCCTGCTGCCTCCTTTAAGGAATAATTGCCACTTGTTCGAAATTCACGAAATACTTTTCCAAGATGTTCCATTTTTACACCTGCTCTGATAATTCTTCCCATTCAAGCATAGCTTCTTCCTGACGATGGCTGATTTTGTCCAGCTCAGCCTGCAATTCCATCAGTTTACCGGCATCGTTTGTTTCCAACATTTGTTCAGAAATGGCTTGACTTTGACTTTCTAACTCTTCGATTTCAGCTTCTAGATTTTCGATTTGTCTCATGAGCTTGCGAACTTCTTTTTGACTTTCTTTCTGGGCCTGATAATCATTGACTGAACTTACTTCATTTGCTTGATTGTTAGTTGAAGCTTCCTCTGTCAGACTGACTTCCATTTCAGCCTTTTTATCGACATAATAGTCATAATCTCCCAAGTAAAGAGTTGAACCATTTTCAGACAATTCCAGTACATGAGTTGCCACACGATTGATAAAGTAACGGTCATGGCTAACGAATAGAAGAGTACCATCGAAGTCAATCAAGGCATTTTCCAACACTTCCTTGCTATCAATATCCAAGTGGTTGGTCGGCTCGTCCAGAATCAGGAAGTTGTTGTTTTCCATAGACAATTTAGCCAAAAGCAAACGAGCTTTCTCTCCACCTGACAACATACCAACTGATTTTTTAACATCATCTCCTGAGAAAAGGAAGGCACCTAGACGGTTACGGATTTCAACTTCTGGTGTCAGTTTAAAATCATTCCAGAGTTCATCCAGTACAGTATTACTTGGTGTCAGCTTGCTTTGAGTTTGGTCATAGTAACCAACCTCAACATTAGCGCCAAAGCGCTTCTCACCCTTGATAAAAGGAATCTGGTCCACAATAGACTTGATAAAGGTTGACTTGCCAATACCATTTGGACCAACGATGGCAACAGCATTCATCTTACGAAGGTCTAGGTTAATCGGTTGAGACAGGACTTCCCCATCATAGCCAATAGCCGCATTTTCAACAGTCAATACAACATTACCAGACGTTTTTTCAGACTGGAAGGTCATATTGGCTGATTTCTTACCAGCTTCTGGCTTGTCCAAACGCTCCATTTTTTCCAGTTGTTTTCGGCGAGATTGGGCACGTTTAGTCGTTGAAGCTCGTACTAGATTGCGGTTGACAAAGTCTTCCAGAGCGGCAATTTCCTTTTGTTGCTTTTCATAGTTTTTTGCTTCAGTAGCTAGCTTTTGCTCCTTCAGCTCAACAAAACGAGAATAATTGCCCACATAGCGATCCAAAGAATGCTTGGTCAAATCCAGCGTAATCGTTGCAACCTTGTCCAAGAAATAACGGTCGTGGCTGACGATAATGAGGGCTCCGCTATAATTTACCAAGTAATTCTCTAGCCAGGCTATAGTTTCAATATCTAAGTGGTTAGTTGGCTCGTCCAAGACCAAGAGATTGGGCTTCTCAAGTAGCATTTTAGCAAGTGCCAAACGAGTATTTTGGCCACCAGAAAGCTCAGCAATTTTCATCTGCCACATAGATTCGTCAAACTTGAATCCATTCAAAATCGCTCGAATATCAGCTTCATAGGTAAAGCCACCTGCTTGGCGAAAATTTTCAGATAAGCGGTCGTAATCTGACATCAGTTTATTCAAATCATCACCAGACTTTTCACCCATCTCCAACTCCATCTGACGAAGTTGTTTCTCCGTCCGACGTAAGTCATCAAAGACATGAAGCATCTCATCGTAGATGGTATTTTCAGACTTAAAACGGCTATCTTGGGCTAGGTAAGACAGAGAAATATCTTTTTTCTTATTGATTTCTCCACTAGTTGGCTCCTCTTCTCCAACTAAAATCTTCAAAAGAGTAGACTTACCTGCTCCATTTTTCCCAACAAGGGCAATTCGATCTCGTTCATCAACTTGTAGGTTAATATTATCAAAAAGAACCTCTCCTGCAAAAGAACGTTCAATTTTATTAGCTTGTAAAATAATCATACAAACAGTATAGCATGTTTCCCTAAGGCATTCAAGACTTGATAAACCGGCATATGTCACTACTTTTCTGAAAATTATGCTACCGTTTTACTAAAACGCTAAAAAGTGCTATAATGTGAACGGTTAAAACAATTTACAAAAAGGAGAATTTCAATGTCTTACCAAGAAAATTACCAGAAATGGGTTGATTTTGCGGAGCTTCCTGACTACCTTCGTCAAGATTTGGAAAATATGGACGAAAAAACTAAGGAAGATGCCTTCTATACAAATCTTGAATTTGGTACTGCGGGTATGCGTGGCTTGATTGGTGCTGGTACAAACCGCATCAACATCTACGTTGTTCGCCAAGCTACTGAAGGATTGGCTCGTTTGATTGAGTCTAAAGGTGGAAATGAAAAAGAACGTGGTGTGGCAATCGCCTACGATAGCCGTCACTTCTCACCAGAGTTTGCCTTTGAATCTGCTGCAGTTCTTGCTAAACATGGTATCAAATCTTATGTATTTGAAAGCCTTCGTCCAACTCCAGAACTCTCATTTGCAGTTCGTCACCTCAACTGTTTCGCAGGTATTATGGTCACAGCCAGCCACAACCCTGCTCCATTTAACGGTTACAAGGTTTACGGTGAAGACGGTGGACAAATGCCTCCACACGATGCGGACGCGTTGACTACTTATATCCGTGCTATCGAAAACCCATTTGCAGTTGAAGTTGCTGATGTGGAAGCTGAAAAAGCTTCTGGCTTGATTGAAGTTATCGGCGAAGCTGTTGACGTAGAATACCTTAAAGAGGTTAAGGACGTAAACATCAACCCAGCCTTGATTGAAGAATTTGGTAAAGACATGAAAATTGTCTATACACCACTTCATGGTACTGGTGAAATGTTGGCTCGTCGTGCTCTTGCCCAAGCAGGATTTGACTCAGTTCAAGTCGTTGAAGCACAAGCAACTGCTGACCCTGACTTCTCAACTGTAAAATCTCCAAACCCAGAAAGCCAAGCAGCCTTTGCCCTTGCTGAAGAACTTGGTCGTCAAGTTGGTGCGGATGTTCTTGTCGCAACTGACCCTGACGCTGACCGTGTTGGTGTTGAAGTTCTTCAAAAAGATGGTAGCTACCTCAACCTTTCAGGTAACCAAATCGGTGCTATCATGGCTAAATACATATTGGAAGCCCACAAAAACGCTGGAACTCTTCCTGAAAATGCAGCCCTATGTAAATCTATCGTATCAACTGACTTGGTAACGAAGATTGCTGAAAGCTACGGCGCAACTATGTTCAACGTCTTGACTGGTTTCAAATTCATCGCTGAAAAAATCCAAGAATTCGAAGAAAAACACAACCACACTTACATGATGGGATTTGAAGAAAGCTTCGGTTACTTGATTAAACCATTCGTACGTGATAAAGACGCTATCCAAGCTGTTCTCGTCGTTGCTGAGCTTGCTGCCTACTACCGTTCACGCGGTTTGACACTTGCTGACGGTATCGAAGAAATCTACAAAGAGTACGGCTACTACGCAGAAAAAACTATCTCTGTTACCCTTTCAGGTGTCGATGGTGCTGAACAAATCAAAGCGATTATGGCTAAGTTCCGTAACAATGCTCCAAAAGAATGGAACGCAACAGCTATCACTGTCGTAGAAGACTTCAAGGCACAAACTGCTACTGCTGCTGACGGTACTGTTACAAACTTAACAACTCCTCCAAGTGATGTGTTGAAATACACACTTGCTGACGGTTCATGGATTGCTGTTCGCCCTTCAGGTACAGAACCAAAAATCAAGTTCTACATTGCAGTTGTAGGTGAAACCAACGAAGAATCACAAGCTAAGATTGCTAACATCGAAGCAGAAATCAATGCTTTTGTAAAATAAAGTCCTATAAAAGATGAGACCAACCAATCTCATCTTTTTTTCGTATCAAATCTAAGCAATTTTAGAAACTTTATGGCATACTAGACATATCAATGAAAGCGAGGTAATCTCATGGAACAATTTTTAGATAATATCAAAAACCTTGAAGTCACTACAGTTGCGCATGCTCAAGAAGCTCTTGATAAAAAAGAAACTGCAACCTTCTTTATCGGTCGCAAAACTTGCCCTTACTGCCGTAAATTTGCAGGTACTTTAGCAGGTGTCGTAGCTGAAACCAAAGCTCACATCTACTTCATCAATAGTGAAGAAGCAAGCCAACTCAATGAGTTGCAAGCATTCCGTTCACGCTACGGAATCCCAACTGTACCAGGCTTTGTCCACATCGCAGATGGACAAATCAATGTCCGTTGCGACTCTTCTATGTCAGCACAAGAAATCAAAGATTTTGCTGGATTGTAAAAGATATATAAAAAGAAGGCGCTCGCCTTCTTTTTTATATGTCTGTCAAAGGTGTTGCGGTATCTGGTGAGGTATCATAAACCTTAAAGTCTACTCCAACTCCCAGATCAGCTTGTGCTAGCTGATTAACCATGGTCATGTGAGCCAGTTCCTTGATATTGTTTTCCTTAGATAAATGCCCAAGGTAGATCTTCTTAGTGCGGTTTCCCAAGGTACGAATCATAGCTTCAGCACCGTCCTCGTTAGAAAGGTGACCGAGATCCGATAGGATTCGTTGTTTGAGTCGCCAAGCGTAAGAACCTGCTCGCAAAATCTCTACATCATGGTTGGACTCGATAAGATAGCCATCTGCATTTTCGACAATTCCTGCCATTCGATCACTAACATAACCTGTATCAGTCAGCATGACAAAACTCTTATCATCCTTCATAAAGCGATAGAATTGCGGTGCAACCGCATCATGGCTAACACCAAAACTCTCAATGTCGATATCTCCAAATGTTTTGGTTTTACCCATCTCAAAAATGTGCTTCTGAGATGAATCCACTTTGCCAAGATACTTGCTATTTTCCATAGCCTGCCAGGTCTTTTCATTGGCGTACAAATCCATACCATACTTGCGAGCCAAAACACCCACTCCATGAATATGGTCAGAATGCTCATGCGTAATCAAGATGGCATCCAAGTCCTCTGGTTTGCGATTTATTTCAGCAAGTAAGCTGGTAATTTTCTTGCCCGACAAGCCTGCATCCACTAAAAGCTTCTTTTTTGGAGTTTCCAGATAAAAGGAATTTCCACTGGAACCCGATGCTAAAATACTATATTTAAAGCCTGTTTCACTCATTCTAGTCTTCTACTTCATCCTCCCATACTTCTTCTTTCACTGCATCCTTATCATAAGGGAGTACAATGGTAAAAGTTGAACCCTTACCGTATATACTCTTGGCCCAAATAAAACCATTATGTTGTTTGATAATTTCTTTGGCAATAGACAGTCCCAATCCTGTTCCACCTTGGGCACGACTTCTAGCACGATCCACACGGTAGAAACGGTCAAAGATACGTGGCAAATCCTGCTTAGGAATACCCAATCCTTGGTCTGAGATGGATAAAATCATCTGATCATCAGTCGTCTTCATGGTCACTGTGATTTTTCCACCATCTGGAGAATATTTAATGGCATTGTTGAGAATATTATCAATCACCTGTGTCATCTTGTCTGTATCAATTTCAATCCAGACAGAGGTAATCGGATAATCTCTGACCAATTCATATTTCTTTTCTTCGTCTGATCCCCTCATCTTATCAAAGCGGTTAAGGATAAAGGTAATAAAGGCAGTAAAGTTAATCAGTTCCACATCTAGGTGACTGGTCGCATTATCAATCCGTGAAAGATGGAGGAGATCCGTTACCATTCGCATCATACGGTTAGTTTCATCTAGAGATACCTTGATAAAGTCTGGTGCGACAGGTTCTGACAAGGCCCCCTCATCCAAGGCTTCAAGATAGGATTTTACGCTAGTCAGTGGAGTCCGTAACTCATGACTAACATTGGAAACAAAGAGTCTCCGTTCACGCTCTTCCTTCTCTTGCTCCGTTGTATCATGCAGAACGGCAACCAGACCTGAGATAAAACCAGACTCTCGACGAATCAAGGCGAAGCGTACACGAAGGCTCAGATATTCACCATTGGCATCCTGAGAATCAATCATGAGTTCAGGAATTTGGGTAATCAAATCACGAAGTTCATACTCATCTTCAATCTTAAGCAATTCTAGAATACTTTTGTTTAAAACATCTTCCTTCTGAACGCCTAGCTGTTTCTTAGCCATGTCATTAATCATAGTAATCTTACCACGACGATTGGTCGCGAGGACTCCATCCGTCATGTAAGATAGGATACTATGTAATCGTTTACTCTCTTGTTCCAGATTTTCTTGGGTTAGACGAATTACTTCTGATAAATCATTGAGATTATTGGTAATATTAGTGATTTCAGAGCTTCCCTGCATATCCAATACCTGAGAATAATCTCCCGCAATCAGATCTTTAACCTTTTGATTGATTTGCTTCAACCGAATATTATCTCGCCGATTTTCCAGCAAAAGCAAGGTAACAATCAAGATAAAACCCAATAAAATTAAAATGAAGATAAAATCACTAGTAAGAATATTTTTTCTAATAAATTCAATCATTATTTCTCATATAATAACCAACACCGCGACGTGTTAGGATATACTCTGGACGACTTGGTGTGTCTTCAATCTTCTCACGCAAACGTCTGATAGTTACGTCAACAGTCCGAACATCTCCAAAATAATCATAACCCCAGACCGTTTCAAGCAAGTGTTCACGCGTAATTACTTGACCGATATGAGAAGCCAAGTGATACAAAAGCTCAAATTCACGGTGAGTTAAGTCTAGTTCTTCACCGTATTTCTTAGCAACATAGGCATCTGGAACAATCTCCAAGTCCCTAATTTGCAAGGGTTGAGTTTTATTTTCATCTGATTCTTGATTATCTACAGAAACCAAGTCCGTACGACGAAGAAGAGCTTTAACACGCGCCTGTAACTCACGATTTGAGAAGGGTTTGGTTACATAGTCATCCGCCCCAAGCTCTAAACCGATAACCTTATCAAATTCACTGTCTTTAGCCGACAGCATAATAATAGGCACACTACTTGTCTTGCGAATAGTCTTCGCAACTTCTAAGCCATCAATTTCTGGAAGCATCAAATCCAGAATAATAATATCTGGCTGCTCTGCTTCAAATTGCTCTAGCGCTTCACGACCGTTAAAAGCAGTTACAACTTCGTAACCTTCCTTGGTCATATTAAACTTGATAATATCTGAGATTGGTTTTTCATCATCTACAATTAATATTTTTTTCATATGTTCACCTTTTTCTCTACTATTATACCAAAAAAATAAAAAGAAGACACAATAGCTAGTCTTTGCTACTGTCTAAGTTGGCTTGTGCATAAGCCTGCCAGATTTTTTGTTGGGGTTTGGCAAGTGGGTAATTCTTAAACTCTTCTGGTGAAAGCCAGCGAACTTCCCTATCTGAAAAATCATGGAAGTCAGTCACCTGACCTGCTACAATTTGAACATGCCATTTACGATGACTAAAGACATGCTTGACAGTCTCAAAATAAACATTAAGCCAATCAACATCTAGGTCATAGTCCTGCTGGAAACTCTCCTCTGGACTGGGACCAAAGTTCACACTTTCTTCTGCAACCTGATGGAAGAGGTCAAACTGCTCCTCTTCCGAAAAGTCATCTACTTCTACCAGTGGGAAATGCCAAAATCCTGCCAACAACTTTTCACTTTCATTTTTTTCAAGTAAAAATTGTCCCTGAGAATTGTTCACAACTAAGGCTTTAAGATAAATAGGAACAGGCTTTTTCTTTGGAGCCTTAACTGGATAACGGTCCATTGTGCCATGCTGATATGCCGCACTAAAGTCCTTAACTGGGCTTTCTTCTGGTCTGGGATTTACAGGTGCCTCAATATCTGAGCCCAAGTCCATCAAGGCTTGATTAAAGTCACCTGGCCGTTCTGGGTCAATCAGGATTTCCATCATTGCTTGAAAAATTTTGCGATTGCTTGGAATGCCAATATCGTGGTTGACTTCGAACAGACGGGCCAAAACACGCATAACATTACCATCTACAGCTGGCTCAGGCAAGTTAAAAGCAATACTAGAAATGGCTCCTGCTGTGTAAGGGCCAATTCCTTTTAAACTAGAAATTCCTTCATAGGTGTTTGGAAATTGGCCACCAAAGTCAGTCATAATCTGCTGGGCTGCAACCTGCATATTACGAACTCGAGAATAATAACCCAAACCTTCCCAAGCCTTCAACAAACCTTCTTCAGGCGCATTCGCCAAACTTTCCACTGTTGGAAACCAGTCCAAGAAACGTTCATAGTATGGAATAACTGTATCCACCCTAGTCTGCTGGAGCATAATTTCAGAGACCCAGATATGATAAGGATTCTTACTCCTACGCCATGGTAAATCTCTTTTATTTGCATCATACCAGTTGAGAAGTTTCTCACGAAAAGAAATGATCTTCTCCTCCGGCCACATGACGATACCGTATTCTTTCAAATCTAACATATCTCTAGTATAACACAGAAGATTCTAACTGTCCTTTTCCTAGTATTAATACTCTTCGAAAATCAAATTCAAACCACGTCAACGTCGCCTTGCCGTAGGTATGGTTCCTGACTTCGTCAGTCTTATCTGCAACCTCAAAGCAGTGCTTTGAGCAACCTGCGGCTAGTTTCCTAGTTTGCTCTTTGATTTTCATTGAGTATAAAAAGCCTCTTCCCAAGGGAAAGAGGACTAAATCTTATTGATGAACAGCTTGAGCTGCTGTGATAAGGGTTAACTTGTAAACATCATCTGCATTACATCCACGAGAAAGGTCGTTAACTGGTTTGTTCAAACCTTGCAAAACAGGTCCTACAGCTGCAAAACCACCAAGACGTTCAGCCATCTTGTATCCGATATTTCCTGCCTCGATACCTGGGAAGATGAAGACATTTGCTTGACCAGCTACCGTACTTCCAGGAGCTTTCAGAGCTGCAGTTTCAGGAACAAAGGCTGCATCAAATTGCAATTCCCCATCGATTTCAAGGTCAGGACGCAAGTCATGAGCAATTTTAGTTGCTTCAACAACCTTATCAACGCTTTCTCCAAATCCTGAACCTTTAGTAGAATAGCTTAGCATAGCAATTTTAGGCTCGATTCCAAACATCTTAGCTGTAATTGCTGAGTTGATTGCAATTTCAGCCAAAGCTTCAGCGTCTGGATTGATATTGATGGCACAGTCCCCAAAGAGGTAACGCTCCGTACCACGAACCATGAGGAAGGCACCTGAAGTACGAGTTACATTTGGACGAGTTTTGATGATTTGAAGAGCTGGACGAACTGTTGAAGCTGTTGAGTGAATCGCTCCTGACACCATTCCATCAACCAAGCCCAAGTAAACCAACATAACACCAAAATAGTTGACATCTTCAACCAAAACCTTGCGTGCATCTTCTTCAGACATTTTGCCCTTACGACGTTCTACCAAGGCAGCAACCATTTCTTCAAATTGAGGATAATGTTGAGGGTCGATGACCTCATAACCATCCATGATCCCTTCAATTTCAAGATAAATTTTAATTTTTTCAGGATTTCCAAGCAAAACAGGAATCACTTCTGTTTCTTTTACCAAGCGTTTAGTTGCTTGCAGAATACGAGGCTCTTCCCCTTCAGGGAGAACGATACGAGCATTTTTGCCAACTAGGTTGGCTTTAAGACTTTCAAAAACTTCCATGAGTTTTCTCCTTTAAAATAATAATTATACTCTGAAACAGTTTTTATAGAGTATTAGTTGATAACTGGGTAATAAGGTTGCTAAAATCATCCGGCAAGGGACTTTCTAACTGCAAGTCTTGCTCTAAAAATGGATGATAAAAAGTTAAGGAATGACAATGTAGGGCTTGGCGCTGAATTCCATCGTCTAGACTACCACCATACAAGTCATCGCCCAACAAAGGGAAACCAATATGAGAAAAATGGACTCGGATTTGGTGGGTTCGTCCAGTATGAAGGCGAATGTCGACCAAGTGGATATTTCCATAAGAAGCTACAATCTTGTAGGAAGTATGGGCATACTTTCCACCTTTAGCCACTCTTCTGGTGATAATGGAGTCTTCATCACGCGCAATCGGAGCAATAATTTCCCCCTCTGACTCCAAGTGTCCATCACCTTTAACCAAAGCAAAGTAGCGTTTTTCAATGGACTTCTTCTGTAACTGCTTGTCTAATCGTGCGTGGGCATAGCCGTGCTTAGCAAAAAGCATCAAGCCAGAAGTGTCTCTATCAAGTCTGGTCACAATGTGAACCTGCTGATTTTCATAGTTTTGCTTGACGTAGTAACCCTTGATAAAATTGGCAACGGTATTGGAGTGATTAACACTAGGAATAGAAGCCACTCCATAGGGTTTATTCAAGACTAGAAAATGGTCATCCTCATAGAGAATATCCAGTGGGCGCTCGATAGCTTCGAGAGTTTCAAAACCTTCCTCAGCGGGAATATCAATGGTAACTCGGTCTCCAATATCCAATAGATACGTCGCATTTTGTGGTTGATCATTGACCAGAATAGCTCCACCTCGAAACTTAATCTTGGCCAGAAGCCCCTTAGAAACCTCATGCTTTTTTAAGAAGGTCTTGACCTTGACATGCTCATCTGCGATAAATTCAAACCTCATTCATCCACCTCGCCGATGAAAGCATCCTTAACACGATTCCAGAAACTGGTATGGCTAGGTGATGCGACAAAGTGAATCTTATGATGGTCAATTTGATACTCGATACGCTCAATATTACGGAAAGAATAAACGCTATTGTCAACCGAAATGGTATGGTAATCATTTCTCGTTGGAATGAGTTCAATCTTATCCTTCTTAGGAACAATAATAGACGAACCCAGCGTTCGATAAACACGATTGTTAAGACTAGCAATTTCCGTTAATTGCAAAGCTTCAATGGTAGGGTGTAAAACAGCTCCACCAAGCGACTTGTTATAAGCCGTACTACCAGTCGGCGTTGAAACTGTTAAGCCATCTCCGCGAAAACGTTCAAAGGGAACACCATTGATGACAATATCTGCCACCATGGTTCGATCAGACCTGCGGATACTGGCTTCATTCAGTGCTCTAAAAATCTTCACTTCACCATTTTCAAGAAAAACCTTCACATTCAGAACAGGGTATGAGACTCTTGCTCCGGTATCTAGCTGCAAATTAGTCACTAGCTTGTCCAACTCAAAATCACGGTAGTCCGTATAGAAGCCCAAATGTCCAGTGTGAACACCAATGAAGCGGACCTTGTCAAGCTGGCTTTCGTACTTATGAAAGGCCGACAAGAGCATACCATCCCCACCAATGGAGATGACAATGTCCGGATTGGTATCATTGAGTATAAACTGATTTCTCTTCAAACGATCTCGCAATTCATACAAAACCCTTTGACTCTGCGGTTTTCTATTAGCTATCAGGTCAATTCGTTTACCTGTATTCTTCATCTGTATCGTCACTGTTTCCTACACCATCATTTAATTTTCTACTCAAAGGATCAAAAAGAGCCTGAGCTTCTTGGATATCATCACGTATTTTCCCCATTTCTTCATCCAACTGATGGGCAATCTTGGCCGTGATTTCCAGTCGCTTCTTTATCTCCTCTGGGAAATCCCCTTGGTACTTGTAGTTGAGAGAATGTTCTATCGTTGCCCAGAAATTCATGGCCAAGGTACGAATTTGAATTTCCGCCAAAATAGTCTTGGCACCATTGATAGTATCAACCGTATATTCTACTACCACGTGATAGGAACGATAGCCTGATGCTTTTCGATGAGTAATGTAATCTCGCTCCTGTATGATCCGCATATCCTGACGTTTGCGCAAAATCTCCACTACTTCCTTAACGTCATCTACAAACTGAACCATCACACGCAAACCAGCAATATCTTGCAAATCGTGCTCTAAGGTCGCATAAGTAATGCCACGCCGAGCCATTTTTTCCTTGATGCTCTCAATCGGCTTGACTCGACCAGTCACAAACTCAATAGGAGAATGCTTATTTTGCTTACGATATTGCTTACGAATACCACGAAGTTTAATCTTTAACTCACCAACAGCTTGAATGTAAGGATCTAGAAATTCTTCCCATTCTAAGGTCATATATTCTCCCTTGTTCTCATATTATCCTTCAAAAATATCTTTGATTTTTTCTCCAGATTCATATACAATAAATACAATGCTTATTATACCATAAATCCGCTTTCAACGATAAAGAAAAGGTAACAAAAATGAAACATTTAGAAATTGAATTGAAAACACTATTGAAAAAAGATGAATATGATCGTCTAAAAGACCAGTTCACAGGTGTCACTCCTGTTCTTCAAAAAAATTACTACATCGACACACCTGATTTTGAACTGCGAGAAAAGAAAGTTGCTATGCGCATTCGAACCTTTGGAGACTGGGCAGAATTGACACTCAAAGTCCCGCAAAGTGTTGGAAACATGGAATACAACCAAAAATTGCAACTAAAAGATGCTGAAAACTATCTGAGCAAGAAAGAACTTCCTCAAGGGATAGTATTGGATGAATTGGCGAAACATGGTATTAAAACAAGTGAATGGCAGATCCTTGGTTGTCTAACGACACTTCGCTATGAAATGCAAACAGCTATTGGTCTCATGGCACTGGATGAGAGTCAGTACTTTGATATTACAGATTACGAATTAGAACTTGAAGTGGAAAATTATGAGCAAGGCAAACAGGATTTCCAACAATTTTTAGAGGAAAATCAGATTTCCTACCAAAAAGCTCCCTCAAAATTGGTTCGATTTGTCAAAAGCATGAAAAATAGCTGAAATAATCTCCATTTTTTGGTAAAATAGAAGAGTTAAAATACAAAAATCCCAGTTCATATAGGCTAGGCAGATATGGCTAGGATTTAAAAAGTTTACAGAGGACGGTCTATAATGTCAGATAGAAAAAACATGAAACTTTTCGCACTCAACTCTAACCAAGAGATTGCACAGAAAATTGCACAAGCTGTTGGTGTACCGCTTGGAAAACTATCATCACGTCAATTTTCAGACGGAGAAATCCAAGTGAATATCGAAGAAAGTGTCCGTGGTTATGATGTTTACATCATCCAGTCTACAAGTTTCCCTGTTAACAACCACCTAATGGAATTGTTGATCATGGTTGACGCTTGTGTGCGCGCAAGTGCCCACAGTATCAACGTTGTCCTTCCATATTTTGGCTATGCACGTCAAGACCGCATTGCTTCACCTCGTGAGCCACTTACAGCTAAACTAGTTGCTAATATGCTGGTTAAGGCTGGAGTTGACCGTGTCCTTACGCTTGATTTGCATGCCGTTCAGGTTCAAGGCTTCTTTGATATTCCTGTTGACAACCTCTATACAGTTCCTCTATTTGCAAAACATTACTGCGATAAGGGGCTCCTTGGCTCAGATGTTGTTGTCGTTAGCCCTAAAAATTCAGGTGTCAAACGTGCTCGTAGCTTGGCTGAGTATCTTGATGCTCCTATCGCCATTATCGATTACCCTCAAGACGATGCAACTCGTAACGAAGGTTATATTATTGGTGATGTTGAAGGTAAGAAAGCCATCTTGATTGATGATATTCTTAACACAGGACGTACCTTCTCTGAAGCTGCTAAAATCGTTGAACGTGAAGGAGCTACAGAAATTTATGCTGTTTCTAGCCACGGTCTCTTCGTCGAAGGAGCTGCTGAACTTCTTGACAATACTAATATTAAAGAAATTCTTGTGACTGATTCAGTAGCAACAAAAGAAAAAACTCCTAAAAACGTATGCTACATCACTGCTAGTGAGTTAATTGGTGATGCTATCGTCCGTATTCACGAAAGAAAACCAGTCAGCCCACTCTTTGCCTACAACAAAAAGAAATAAGGTGATTCTTTGATTTATTTGGACAATGCTGCAACGACTCCCATGTCAGCAGTTGCTATTTCAGCTATGACCAAGGTTATGCAAGAAACCCATGGAAATCCTTCTAGTATTCATGGGCATGGCCGTCAAGCTGGCAAGCTCTTACGCGAAGCCCGTCAGGAACTAGCTCAATTACTGGGAACAAAACCTCAACATATCTTTTTCACTTCTGGTGGGACTGAAGGAAACAATACTGCCATCATTGGCTACTGCCTTCGTCACCAAGAACAAGGAAAACATATCATCACAACTGCCATTGAGCACCATGCCGTCCTTGAAACCATTGATTACTTGGTTCAAAACTTTGGGTTTGAAGCAACCATTATCCAGCCAGAAAATCAAGAAATCACAGCCCAGCAAATCCAAGAATCCTTACGTGATGATACGATTTTGGTTTCTACCATGTTTGCCAATAACGAGACAGGAAACCTACTTCCCATTGCTGAAATTGGCCAAATACTCAAGCAACACCCAGCCGCCTATCATGTCGATGCAGTTCAGGCTATTGGTAAAATCCCTATACACCCAGAAGAATTGGGCATTGATTTTCTCACTGCTTCTGCCCATAAATTCCATGGTCCTAAGGGAATCGGTTTTCTCTACGCTTCTAGCATGGACTTTGATTCCTATCTCCATGGTGGAGACCAAGAACAGAAAAAACGAGCAGGAACTGAAAATTTAGCTGCCATAATAGGCATGGTTGCAGCTCTAAAAGAAGACCTAGAAAAACAAGTAGAGCATTTTCAACATGTACAAAATTTAGAAACTACCTTCCTTGCAGAACTAGAGGGAGTTCAGTATTACCTGAATAGAGGCGAACACCATCTCCCCTATGTTCTCAATATTGGATTTCCTGGCCAAAAAAATGACCTCTTACTCCTTCGTCTAGATTTGGCTGGAATTTCAATCTCTACTGGCTCAGCCTGCACTGCAGGCATTGTACAATCCAGCCATGTTCTTGAGGCCATGTACGGGGCAAATTCAGAACGCTTGAAGGAATCCGTTCGTATCAGTTTGTCGCCAGAAAATACTGGTGAAGATCTACATACCCTCGCAAAAACCTTAAAAGAAATTATCGGAGGTTAGCCATATGGCATTTGAAAAAACCATTCAGTTAAAAAATTGTCGTTACGACTACACTCTTAGCCCTTCTGTTAAAAAATTCACCCTTAAGGACAATACCTTTTTTGAGACTAAGGTTGGTAACTATGAATTGACTCGCCTTTTGGAAAAAGTTCCGAACAGTGGTGAAGGCTTCCAACTCAAAATCATCATTAACAAGGAACTTACAGGTGCTAAAATCAATATCACTGACAAGTTTGGGCTACGTCTAGTTGATATTTTCAAATCAGAAGACCACCACATTCATCAGGAAAAATTCTACTTCCTCATGGATAGCTTGGTAGAACGTGGTGTCTTTACAAAATCTGAAAGATAGGTCCCATATGTTTGAACTGACCTATAAGGACAGCTATCAGGTAGAGCGGACTCTCAAGTATGAGGATTACGAGGCTCTCATGCTGGCTCTGTCAGGATGTGTAACCCTACCAGATACACTTTATGTGACTTCTCTGACTTTTAAGGGCCAGAAAGTTTACCAAGGGCTGGTCGGGGACCTCTACCGTTTTCTATCACATGCAGATTTTTTACATCAAAACTAAGATTTTTCTTAGTTTTTTCTTATTTTTGTTGATTTTTTCACAATGTTTCTATAAAATAGAAGAATAGAAAGGTTGTGATTTTGTGAAAGATAAACAGTCTGCTATTCCAAAAGCTACAGCGAAAAGACTCTCTCTCTACTATCGAATTTTTAAGAGATTTCATGCAGAAAAGATTGAACGTGCCAACTCTAAGCAAATTGCAGAGGCTATCGGTATTGACTCAGCGACTGTACGTCGTGATTTTTCCTATTTTGGTGAACTAGGTCGGCGTGGATTTGGCTATGATGTCAAAAAACTGATGACATTTTTTGCCGATTTGCTCAATGATAACTCCATCACCAATGTCATGCTGGTTGGTATTGGAAATATGGGCCATGCCCTTCTCCACTACCGCTTCCACGAGCGTAACAAGATGAAAATTATCATGGCCTTTGACCTAGATGACCATCCCGAAGTCGGTACCCAAACTCCTGATGGAATTCCCATTTACGGAATTTCTCAAATCAAGGATAAAATCAAGGATGCTGATGTCAAGACTGCTATCCTGACCGTTCCCAGCGTCAAGTCACAAGAGGTTGCCAATCTCTTAGTAGATGCTGGAGTGAAAGGAATTCTCAGTTTTTCACCAGTCCATCTGCATTTACCAAAAGACGTGGTCGTTCAGTATGTCGATTTGACAAGTGAACTCCAAACCCTCCTCTACTTCATGCGAAAAGAGGATTAGAAAGCGAAAATCATTTTATGAAAAAACCAGTTATTGGGATTACAGGAAACGAAAAAACTCATCCAGATGATGACATCATGATGAGCTACGTAGCAAAAGGCTTTGTGGAAGGCGTTAAAGACGCTGGAGGGATTCCCATCATCCTACCGATTGGTGATCAAGAAATGGCCTGCCACTATATCAGTATGATTGACAAGCTCATCTTGACAGGTGGGCAAAATGTTGATCCAAAATTTTATGGTGAACCAAAAACTATCGATAGCGATGACTACCACCTTCAAAGGGATATCTTCGAACTGGCCCTCATCAAGGAAGCTATTAAACAGAAAAAACCAATTTTTTCTGTCTGCCGTGGAACTCAACTCTTTAACGTTGCCATGGGTGGAACTTTGTATCAAGATATCGAAGATCACTGGCAAGATTGTTCTGCCGAATACACAACTCAACGCTTGGTGACAGAACCTGATACTGTTCTTCGAGAAATCTATGGAGAAATCTCCCATATCAACTCCTTCCACCATCAGAGTATTAAGGATTTAGCACCTAACTTAAAGATTGCAGCTCATGACCCTAAGGATGGTATCATTGAAGCTGTCATGAGTACGGATGATGTCGCCTTTCTCGGTGTCCAATGGCACCCAGAATTTCTATTTGAAAATCGTCCCAAAGATAAAAACCTCTTTGACTATTTCGTTAATGAACTTTAGATTAAATCCGTCTTTTCTCGATAACTAAAGTAATTAGAATGAGAGACAATCAAATGGTCCAAGAGGACAATCCCCATCAGGTCACAGGCTTCTTTTACAAGTTTAGTGACTTGATCATCATTTCGGCTAGGCGCTACCGCTCCCGAAGGATGATTGTGAACCAAGATGAGAGAGGTCGCCATATGCTTGATGGCATAGTGAAGAATCTCTCGCGGTTCAGCGATACTGCGGGTAGCTGAGCCGATAAAAATGGTCTGTTGATGGATGATTTGATTTTGAGTATTGAGATAGAGCGCCACCAGGTGCTCTTGTTTTTTATGTCCCAACTCCTGTTGCATCTTCTTGGCCAACTTTTGACTGCTGAGAATACTTTCCATCTCAAGGGTTTCGTGTTTGTGAATACGATAGCCCAGTTCAATCATAGCTTGTAATTCTATGGCCTTAACGCGCCCGATACCAGATAGACTCTGCAATTCCTGCAGGGTCATTTTTTTCAAATCTGTTAGGCTTGAAAGATTATTCAAGACTTTCTGGGCAATTTCAAAAACGCTGGCTTGACGTGTTCCTGTTCTGAGTAAAATAGCTAGCAACTCTTGATTACTGAGCGCTTCAACTCCTTCTTTTGCCAGCCTTTCTCTTGGCAACAGTGAATCTTCTTGGAATGAAATACTATACATAAAAATCCTCCTCACTTTATTATTCGTGAGAAGGATGGAAAATTATATTTTTTTCTCAATTGGGGCTACACTAGCTAAAAGTTTTTTCAAACCTACTTCTGGGAAATTGATTTTTAATTCCTGCGTAGCACCGCTTCCTGAAACTTCCAGAACAGTTCCCTCTCCCCATTTCTTGTGGAGAGCAATGTCACCAATGGACCAATTTGTCTCGCTAGACGCAGATTTTGCACCGGCTGAAAATTGACCAAATGGAAGGCCGCTTGACTGGATAGTTTTTGGGGCCGCACTGCGTTTACGGTCCTGAAGAGCCTGAGCAAGACTCATACCTTGACCGAAAGCAACCCCACCACTGCTATAAGATGCCTTAAAGCTTGTATTTGCTGGACGAGCTAAGCCTTGATACTCAAGCAAGTCTGAACTGATTTCGTTAATAAAACGAGTCGGACGATTGTAATTGGTACGACCGAAAAGCAGGCGTGAGTTGGCATTGGTCAGATAAAGAATTTTCTCTGCACGTGTGATACCTACATAGGCAAGACGACGCTCTTCTTCCAATTCATCTTGATCTTCAGCCGCACGGCTAAGTGGAAAGACATTTTCTTCCATCCCAATCAAAAAGACAACTGGAAACTCGAGACCTTTAGCAGCATGTAGGGTCATCAAGGTCACTTCTGATGTCTCCTGACTTCCTGAATCTGTGTCCGCAATCAAGGCCAAGTCATTTAAGAAACGACTCAGTTTGTCCAAACCAGTTTCCTCTTCTGACATATCAGAGGTGTCATCAAAGTTTTTCGTAACAGAAAGGAACTCCTCGATGTTTTCTACCCGAGCCTTGCTTTCTAGAGTCGCTTGGGCATTAAGAATATCGATGTAACCTGTTTTTTCTAGGACAGCCTCAACCAACTCTGTAATGGTTAATTGGTCCAACTGCTCCCGTAAATCAAGAACCATATTGGCAAAATCCCAGATAGATTGGGCCGCCTTCCCCTTGATTCCAGACAACATGATATTTGCTGAAGCATCTAGCATGGACATGTTTTGCATATTGGCAAAATCACGGATTTTCTCAACCGTTCCTGGCCCAATTCCACGTTTAGGCTCGTTGATAATACGTTCAAAACTAATATTGTCACTTAAATTAGCAATGAGGTTGAGATATGCAATAATATCGCGGATTTCCTTACGACTGTAGAACTTGGTTCCGCCGACCATTGTATAAGGGATGTTTGACTTGAGCAAGGCTTCCTCGATAGTACGGGACTGCGCATTAGTCCGATAGAGAACTGCAAAATCCTTGTGAAGGAAGTTTTGACTGCGACTAAGTTCATCGATGGTTCTGGCTACAAATACAGCCTCATCCAGCTCATCATTAGCACGATAGTATACGATTTGCTCCCCATCCGCATTTTGAGTCCAGAGATTTTTAGGACGACGGTTTTTATTATTTTTAATAACCTCATTGGCCGCTTGGAGGATGGTCTTCGTTGAGCGGTAATTTTCCTCCAACAAGACAACCTTGGCTTGAGGATAATCCTTTTCGAAGTCCAAGATATTCTGCATATCAGCACCACGCCAACCGTAGATAGATTGGTCCGCATCTCCAACTACACAGATATTTTTAAAGCGCGAAGCCAAGAGTTTGACCAATTGGTACTGGGCATGGTTAGTATCTTGGTACTCATCAACATGGATGTATTGGAATTTTTGCTGGTAATAGGTCAAAACATCAGGATTTTGATCAAAAAGACGCAAGGTCAACATAATCAAATCATCAAAGTCAACCGACTCCGACTGACGCAGTTCTTTTTGGTAAGCCGTGTAACACTGGGACACGATTTGCGTGTACATATCGCCAGCTTGGGCAGCATAAGCCACATCATCAATCAGATCATTCTTAGCATTAGAAATAGTCCCTAAAATGCTCCGTTCATTCCATTTTTTAGGATCCAGGTTCAACTGCTTGAGAATGCGTTTCATGAGCGTTCGCTGTTCTCCAGGATCTACAATAGTGAAATTGCGGTTGTAGCCAATATGGTCCGCATCGCGACGTAGGATACGAACACACATGGAGTGAAAGGTCGCAATCAAACAGTCCTGAGTGGCTGGATTAAGATTATAAGCACGCTCCTTCATCTCACGCGCAGCCTTGTTAGTAAAGGTAATGGCCAAGATGTTCCACGGATTGACCAGCTTTTCATCAATCAGATAAGCGATGCGGTGGGTCAAAACTCGGGTCTTTCCAGAACCAGCCCCCGCCATGATCAACAAGGGACCTTCTGTCGTTTGCACCGCCTCAGCCTGACGGTCATTCATTCCATTCAATAATGCGTTCATCTTCTCTTCCTTACTCTTGAAGTCAATATTTCTATTATATCAGAAATCAGAGAAAATATCTTTACCTAGACTGATTGCTTATAGAAGGCAACTCTTTCATCAGCTGAAAATATGGCCTTATATCTAGATAAGAAAATGAGCTTGGATAGTATTTTCAAACTCATTTTTTACTCAATGAAAATCGAAGTGCAAACTAGGAAGCTAGCCGCAGGCTGTACTTGAGTACGGCAAGGTGAAGCTGACGTGGTTTGAAGAGATTTTCGAAGAGTATAAAGTCAATTACAATATACTAGAACAAACCTAGGACTGTTCCATCACTTTCAACATCCATGTTGAGGGCTGCTGGTCGTTTTGGAAGCCCAGGCATGGTCATGACATCACCAGTTAGGGCAACGATAAAGCCTGCACCTAATTTTGGTACCAATTCACGAATGGTAATTTCAAAGTTTTCAGGTGCTCCAAGTGCATTTGGATTGTCAGAGAAACTATACTGAGTTTTAGCCATACAGATTGGCAATTTGTCCCATCCGTTTTGAACGATTTGAGCGATTTGTGTTTGAGCTTTCTTCTCAAAGTTTACTTTGCTACCACGGTAGATTTCAGTAACAATCTTTTCAATCTTTTCTTGAACAGAAAGGTCATTGTCATAAAGACGTGTATAGTTGGCTGGGTTTTCAGCGATAGTCTTGACAAGCGTTTCAGCAAGAGATACACCACCTTCTGCACCATCAGCCCAGACACTAGCCAACTCAACTGGTACATCGATTGAGGCACAGAGTTCTTTCAAGGCTGCGATTTCAGCTTCTGTATCAGATACAAATTCGTTGATAGCTACAACTGCTGGAATACCGAACTTACGGATATTTTCAACGTGTCGTTTCAAGTTAGCAAAACCTGCACGAACTGCTTCCACATTTTCCTCTGTCAAAGCGTCCTTAGCTACACCACCATTCATCTTAAGGGCACGAAGGGTTGCGACGATGACAACAGCATCTGGAGATGTTGGCAAGTTTGGTGTCTTGATATCAAGGAATTTCTCAGCACCAAGGTCTGCACCAAAACCAGCTTCAGTAACAGTATAATCAGCCAAATGAAGAGCTGTTGTTGTTGCCAAAACAGAGTTACATCCATGAGCGATATTGGCAAATGGACCACCGTGTACAAAGGCAGGTGTACCGTAAATTGTCTGAACCAAGTTTGGCTTAATAGCATCCTTCAAAATCAAAGCCAAAGCACCTTCTACCTGCAAATCACCTACAGAAACTGGTGTACGGTCATAGCGATATCCGATAACAATGTTAGCCAAACGGCGTTTCAAATCCTCAATATCAGTCGCCAAGCAAAGAATGGCCATGATTTCGGAAGCGACGGTAATGTCAAATCCATCCTCACGAGGAATACCATTTAGAGGACCACCAAGTCCAACGGTTACATGACGAAGGGCGCGATCGTTCAAGTCCACTACACGTTTCCAGAGAATACGGCGTTGGTCAATTCCTAGCTCATTTCCTTGGTGCAAGTGGTTGTCAATCAAGGCAGAAAGAGCATTGTTAGCAGTTGTAATGGCATGCATGTCTCCAGTAAAGTGGAGGTTGATGTCTTCCATTGGCAGAACTTGAGCGTAACCACCACCTGCCGCACCACCCTTAATCCCCATTACTGGGCCAAGAGATGGTTCGCGGATAGCAATCATGGTTTTCTTTCCAATCTTATTCAAGGCGTCCGCCAGACCAATGGTAATAGTTGATTTTCCTTCGCCTGCAGGCGTTGGGTTGATAGCAGTAACCAAAATCAATTTCCCAACTGGATTGCTCTCAACTGCACGAATTTTATCAAAGCTGAGTTTAGCCTTGTACTTTCCGTACAACTCCAAATCATCGTAAGAAATACCCAGTTTCTCTACAACATCAACAATAGGCTTCAACTCAATACTCTGTGCGATTTCAATATCTGTTTTCATTCAAAACTCCTCTAACCTCTTATATGATAATTCATTATAACACAAAACAAGATTTTTAACATCCTTAAACTCTCTAAACGTTCGTAAATATCCCTATTTTTAAGGTTTTTAGAGTCCTTTTTTAAATTTTATATTGCTTTATAGTTTGAAACTATAGTAAATCTTCGTTTTTACCAAAATTTTATCACTTTCATTTTACTTACCGTTTATTTTTGTGTACAATAGTGCTATGAAAATTTTAGTTACATCGGGCGGTACCAGTGAAGTTATCGATAGCGTCCGCTCTATCACTAATCATTCCACAGGTCGCTTGGGCAAAATCATCACAGAAACTTTGCTTGCTGCAGGGCATGAAGTTTGTTTGATAACAACAAAACGAGCCGTGAAGCCAGAAGCCCATCCCAACCTAAGCATTCGAGAAATTAACAATACCAAGAACCTTCTTCTGGAAATGAAAGAACGTGTTGCAGATTATCAGGTTTTGATTCACTCAATGGCCGTATCTGATTACACTCCTGTCTATATGACAGGGCTGGAGGAAGTTCAGGCTAGCTCTAATCTAGAAGAATTTTTAAGCAAGCAAAATCATCAAGCTAAGATTTCTTCAACTGACGAGGTTCAGGTTTTGTTCCTAAAAAAGACACCCAAAATTATCTCTCTAGTCAAGGAGTGGAATCCTGCTATTCATCTGATTGGTTTCAAACTGCTGGTTGATGTTAACGAAGACTATCTGGTTGACATTGCACGAAAAAGTCTCATCAAAAACCAAGCAGACTTAATCATTGCAAATGACCTGACTCAAATCTCAGCAAAGCAGCACAGAGCTATCTTTGTTGAGAAAGATCAGCTTCAAACAGTCCAGACTAAAGAAGAAATTGCAGAACTCCTCCTTAAAAAAATTCAAGCCTATCATTCATAGAAAGGAAAGCTATGGCACATATTCTCTTGGCTGTAACGGGGTCTATCGCCTCTTACAAGTCGGCAGATTTAGTCAGTTCTCTAAAAAAACAAGGTCATCAAGTCACTGTTTTAATGACTCAGGCTGCTACAGAGTTTATCCAACCTTTGACACTACAGGTACTCTCACAGAATCCTGTCCACTTGGATGTCATGAAGGAACCCTATCCTGATCAGGTCAATCATATCGAACTTGGAAAAAAGGCGGATTTATTTATTGTGGCCCCTGCAACTGCTAACACTATTGCAAAACTAGCCCACGGATTTGCGGACAATATGGTGACCAGTACAGCTCTAGCATTGCCCAGTCATATTCCTAAACTAATAGCTCCTGCTATGAATACAAAGATGTATGAACATCCGGCAACTCAGGCTAATCTGAAAACATTAGAAAGCTACGGCTATCAGCTGATTGCTCCTAAGAAATCCCTACTAGCTTGTGGAGACCATGGACGAGGAGCATTAGCTGACCTCACAATTATTTTAGAAAGAATAAAGGAAACTCTCGATGAAAAAACGCTCTAATATTGCACCCATTGCTATCTTTTTTGCAACCATGCTCGTGATTCATTTTCTGAGCTCACTTATCTTTAACCTTTTCCCATTTCCAATCAAACCGACCATCGTTCATATTCCTGTCATTATTGCCAGCATTATCTACGGTCCACGAGTTGGGGTTACACTTGGATTTTTGATGGGGCTACTTAGTTTAACTGTTAACACGATTACAATTCTACCGACAAGCTACCTCTTCTCACCATTCGTACCAAACGGAAACATCTACTCAGCTATTATAGCTATCGTCCCACGTATTTTGATTGGTTTAACTCCTTATCTAGTCTATAAACTGATGAAAAACAAGACTGGTCTGATTCTAGCTGGTGCCCTTGGTTCACTTACCAATACAGTCTTTGTCCTTGGTGGAATTTTCTACCTTTTTGGAAATGTTTTTGATGGTAATATCCAAAAACTCCTAGCAACTGTTATCTCAACAAATTCAATCGCCGAATTAGTCATTTCTGCAGTTCTAACCCTAGCTATTGTTCCAAGACTACAAACCTTGAAGAAATAAAAATAATCTCCGCTTTCAAGCTTGAAGGTGGAGATTTTGTTTGAAGTAGTTTCTTTATAGTGAACTTTTTACTAAAAAACGACCTATAAACCTAAGTAAATCCTTGCTTTATTGTCTTGTTTATTGTACTATACTAGTGTATATACAGAAAAAAGGAGATTCTTATGAATACACGGAAAAAGACACAATTTATGACAATGACTGCCCTTTTAACGGCTATTGCAATTTTGATTCCAATTGTTATGCCTTTCAAGATTGTCATTCCACCTGCTTCCTATACTTTAGGAAGCCACATCGCTATTTTTATTGCCATGTTCTTATCGCCCTTGATGGCTGTTTTTGTCATCCTAGCCTCTAGTTTTGGATTTTTGATGGCTGGCTATCCCATGGTTATCGTATTTCGAGCTTTTTCCCATATCTTTTTTGGGACTTTGGGAGCTCTTTACCTACAAAAATTCCCCGATACCCTAGATAAACCAAAAGCTTCCTGGATTTTTAACTTTGTTTTAGCGCTTATCCATGCCCTTGCTGAAGTATTGGCCTGTGTCGTTTTTTACGCAACTTCTGGTACCAATGTAGAAAATATGTTTTATGTTCTATTTGTACTAGTTGGATTTGGCACAATTATCCATAGTATGGTAGACTATACATTAGCACTAGCTGTCTATAAAGTGCTTCGAAAACGCCGTTAAAAGGAAAAGCTATGACAAAAGATCGCAAACAAGCTCTGCTCCAACTCTTGAAAGAAGCTCCTAAAGCCCTTAATGGCCAAAGTTTGGCGGAACATTTTCATGTCACACGTCAGGTCATTGTGCAGGACATTGCAATTTTGAGAGCCGATGGCGCTCCTATCCTATCCACTAATCGTGGCTACGTCTATAAGCAAATTGAAACCAATCCTTATGTTCACAAACTTTTCAAAGTGAAACATGAAGTTGAAGAAATCGGTCAAGAACTCCTTGCTATCGTTGATAATGGTGGACGTGTTCAAAATACCTTGATTGACCATCCCGTCTATGGAGAAATTGAAACCTTGCTTAAACTGTCTTGTCGCAGAGATGTGCAACATTTTCTAGAACAAGTCGAGCATTCTGATTTTAAACCTTTATCTGAATTGACAGATGGTATCCATTACCACCTAGTTGAAGCCGAAACACAACAAGACCTCCACTATATCGAGGAGGCCTTGGATCAGCTAGGTTATTTAGTAAAGGATTAGAAAATTTTCTTTTCCCAATCGTCTTCTGTACTGTGGCGGTAGAAAAACTCTGACTTGTCAGGAGCTTCCATCATTTCCATCAAAGGTAGCATATCATAGGCCAGATCCAAGTTTGGAATCTGGTCTTTTTGAATCCAATAGCTCAAATAGTAACAATGATATTTAAAAACCACATTGAATGAAAATTAACAACTACTTGCTTACTAAAAATATATCACCAGTTATGTTGATCAACATTATCCTTAGTCACAAGATAAATTGGAGAAACTGTTTCTTTTTCCAGTTTTTTCCCTTGATAATGATCTATTGCTGATTGAATAGCAATTTCACCCATCTTAGCTGGTTGCTGAGCAATAGTGGCAGTAATATCACCTTTTGCAATAGCATCATGTGCATCTGGTTGACCATCAATACCAACAATTAATACATTGCTAAGACCAGCTGCTTTTACTGCTTGTGCAGCTCCTAACGCCATCTCATCATTCTGTGCAAAGATTGCTTGTACTTCTTTGTTTCCTTGAATCATATTTTGCGCTGTATTCAATGCTTTTGCGCGATCAAAATTAGCGGATTGACTAGAAAGAACATCTAAATTTGTCTTTGAAATTTGTTCAAATCCTTTACCTCTATCTACAGTTGCAGAAGCGCCAGGGACTCCTGATAATTCAAAAGTTTTTGCTTTTTCTCCCAATTGCTTGGTAATAAATTCTGCAGCCATTTTACCTGCTTCTACGTTATCAGAAGCAACAGTTGTCAAGACTTCACCACCATTACTACCGCGGTCAATTAAGATTACCGGAATGTTTGCATTATTAGCAGCTTTAATAGATGTAACAATTGCATCAGAATCAACTGGATTAATTAGTAAAGCATCTACATTTTGACTAATAAAATTTTGAATATCATCTGCTTGTCTAGCAGCATCATCTTGTGCATCTGCTATCTTCAAAGTTACTTCTTTTTCCCCTGCAGCTTTTTCAAGGCCATCTTTCATAGCCACAAAATAAGGATTGTTAGTAGTAGAAATAGAAACTCCTAATTTTAATTCTTTTGCCGACTTTTGAGTCGTAGATTTATTATCATTTGATGAATTTCCTAAACCAGTTTTTCCACAAGCTACTAAAGCAAAAATAAATGTTACAAACAAAGCAAAAATGCTAATTTTTTTAATATTTTTCATGTTATTACTCCTCGTAATATATATCTATAGGGATAGTTTCAATCCCGATTATTGTACGTCATCTAATAAATTGTTACTATTTCCAAAAAAATTGAAAATTATTCTACTGTTTTACAACTTTAAAACGATCAATCAGAACAGCAATTAAGATTACAACTCCTTTTACTACTTGTTGCCAAAATGCTGAAACACCAATAATATTAAGTCCATTATTCAAAACTCCAATAATTAAAGCACCTATTAGAGTCCCAAGTATACGACCTTTACCTCCAGATAAAGAGGTTCCTCCAAGAACAACAGCTGCAATAGCATCCATTTCATAACTAGCACCTGCTGTTGGTTGAGCAGAACTTAAGCGTGATGTTATAATTAATCCAGAAATTGAAGCCATAATACCTGATATTGAATAAATGATAATTTTCACTTTATTTAATTTCACACCTGATATATATGCTGCTTTTTCATTCCCCCCTATAGCATATACAGATTTACCAAATGCTGTTTTATGAAGTAAAACATATAAAACAATAAATACAATAAACATAATAATTACAGGAAATGGAATTCCTACTATGTAACCTTGCCCCAAAAATTGAAATAAGAATGTATCACTTAATCCTTTTGTAATAGGATTCCCATTTGTATAAACAAGTGTTGCTCCCCTAAAAATAGTCATAGTCGCTAAAGTGACGATAAATGGAGCTAATTTCCCGTAGGAAATCAATAACCCATTCATCATACCTAGAATGCAACCCAAAATTAAAGAGATGAGAATTGCTAACGTAACAGGCATTCCAGATCCTAATAAACCTGCTGTTAGCGCGCTGGATAAGGCTAAAATTGATCCTACTGATAAATCGATTCCACCTGTTAGAATAACAAAAGTCATTCCAAAAGCAATCAGTGCATTTGATGTTACTTGCAATAGTAAATTTAACAGATTATTTGCTGTTAAAAAATTTGAATTGATAATAGTGATGACAGCCATTAAAATTATCAATGCTATTACCGTTGTCAATTCTGACATGTACTTCATAGTATTTTTCACACTATTGTCCTCCTGTAGCTAGTTGCATAACTTTTTCTTGTGTAGCTTCTCGACGTGTTAATTCCCCACTAATTCTACCTTCATGCATGACCATAATGCGATCACTGACTCCAATCACTTCTGGTAAATCTGAAGAGACCATAATAATCGGTACACCTCGTTCAGCTAATTCATTCATTAATTGGTAAATTTCACGCTTAGCTCCAACATCTACCCCACGAGTTGGCTCATCTAAAATCAGTACTTTTGGTGCAATACCTATCCATTTTGCTAAAACTACTTTCTGTTGATTACCACCAGAAAGTGTCCCAACTTCCTTATCTGGATAACCTGATTTAATTTGTAACCTATCAATTAAGCGTTGTACAAATATACCACTTGTTTTATTATCGAAAATGCCATTTTTAACAAAATCACGAGTACTAGGTAAAGTCATATTATCTTTAATAGAAAAATCTAAAATCAATCCCTCATCTTTACGATCTTCTGTTAAGAAACCAATTCCATGCTTAATTGCTTCAAAAGGATTTTTAATTATCAGTTGTTCTCCGTTTATTATAATTTGACCAGATTTTAAAGAATCAATTCCAAAAATTGCTCGCATTATTTCAGTACGACCAGCACCCATCAAACCAGAAAAACCAAGAATTTCCCCTTGACGTACATAGAAAGAAATATCCGTAAAAGCATCACCAGAAAGATTCTTAGCTTGAAAAACAATATTCCCAATCTCAGCCTTTTTTTCTGGATAATAATCTTCTAATTCACGGCCTACCATCTTCTGAACTAATTCATCTGCATTAGTAAACTTCGTTTTCTTGGTATCAATTACAAACCCATCCCTCATAACAGTTATAAGATCTGTGATCTTAAAGATTTCTTCCATCCGATGTGAAATATACACAATACCTACACCATCAGATTTTAATCCTTCTATCACTTTAAAAAGTGTTTCAGTTTCACGATCAGTTAAAGCTGCTGTGGGTTCATCCATAATTAACAAGGAAACTTCTGATAATAAACATTTTGCTATTTCTATCATTTGTTGTTGTCCGACTGATAATTGACCAATGATTGCATCGAGAGGAATAGAGATATTAAGACGTTTAAATGCTTCTTTAGCTTTCCTTTCCATACTAACTTTATCTAGAAACCCAATCGAATTTTTAATTTCTCTTCCTAAAAAAAGATTATCAAGTACAGTCATATCTGGCCAAGTATTCATTTCCTGATGAATAAAACTCAGTCCAAACCGTTCTGCCTCTTGAGGATTAGAAAATGTTTTTTCTTTTCCATCAATAAAAATAGTTCCTGAAGTAGCTGGAAAAAGTCCAGTTAAAATATTCATTAAGGTTGATTTGCCTGCGCCATTCTCCCCCATTAAAGCATGAACTTCTCCTGAATTAAGAACCAAATCAATACTTTCTAAAACACGATTATTCCCAAAAGATTTTGAAATGTTCTTCATTTCAATTTTCATAGGCAACCCCCTTCTAAATAATAACTCCTGATTGCAAGATTATATTCGAATATGGTGTATCTTCCCCAGTGCGAATAACTGCCTTAACTTTAGTATTCATAGCTTTCAATTCTTCATGACTAATATATTCAATAATTATATTCGATCCTAAAAGATCTAGAACTGCTTGCCACTGTTCTTTGTTTTTTTCCTTAATTTCTTCTGCTAAGAAAATTTTTTCAATAAGTACATGATCTGAATATTCTTTTAAAACTTCTAAAAAACTTGGACTACCTTTTCTTAATGCTAAATCAATTTTATCAACACCTTTTGGAACTGGCAATCCTAAATCTCCGATACAAACCAAATCCATATGACCTAAATCATCAGCTAGTTTCGCTATATTACTATTTAAAATCCCATATTTCTTCATATCCTGAATGCTCCTTTATTTCTTTCAAACTCGGCATACCTCCTTGCGCTCCAAATCTTTGAACAGAAAGATGTGAAGCAATCGTTGCAAAGGACAATGCAATATCCATCTCTTTTCCTTTTGAGATAGCATAAGCAAAAGCACCATTAAACGTATCTCCTGCTCCTGTAGTATCAACTACTTCTGCTTTTATAGCAGGAATTTTCTTAACTGCTGTCCCATCATAATAAATAGAACCTTCAACTCCTAATGTCACAATCATTTTATTAGGATAAATTTTAATAATTTCTTCTAATTTCTTATCTGGAAAAAGCTCTGAACATTCGTGCTCGTTAGGAGTAATAAAATCACAAAAAGGAATCATCTCTTTGTCTGTTTCTCTAGCTGGTGCAGGATTGTAAAGAACCTTAACTTGATTTTCTTGGCAAAATTTAGCTATAGATAAGTTGGCTTCATGTGGTATTTCATTCTGTAATACAACAATACTTGCATCACTAAGTAATTTCCACTCATTTTTCCAATCATTTGTTTTAACTAAATTATTAGCTCCGGGATAATAAATAATCCTATTATCACCTCCATATAAAGTAATTTGTGCAACTCCTGTAGACTGTGGTACCGTTCCCACATATGCTGTAGAAATATCATTATTTTGCAGATTACTTAATAAATCTGCTGAAAAAATATCTTCTCCTACGTTCCCAAATATGTAAATATTATCTTCAACACTGGATAATCTACCAATAGCTACAGCTTGATTTGCACCTTTTCCACCTGGAACTATATTAAATGAATCGCCAAAAATCGTTTCACCTCCTTCTGGAATCCTTTTTGTTCTCATAACTAAGTCCATTGAAATGCTTCCAACAACAACAATTTTACTCATTTCTTTCTCCTTAATGTATTTCTTTCTATGTACCTAACAGGGAGTTTAATTTTAGCTTCATCTATAGAGAACTTATTTGCCATATTATAGATTAGCTTTGCAGCCTGTTCTCCCATTTTATATGATGATTGGTGGATAGTTGATAAAGAAGGATAAATAAATTGACTAAGTACAATATCATCATAACCAATGATTTGAATATCATCTGGAATTTTTTTCCCAATTGCTAAAATTTCATGAATATAAGCTATCGCATGAATATCAGAAGGTGCTATAATACTATCAATATTTGGATTTCTTTTTAGATTCTCTTTAGCTTCTTTTTGAATTTTTTCAAAGTCAAAAGTTTCACTTTCTTCAATACAAATTTCTAAATTTTTATTCCTCAAATAGTTTAAACTTGCTTCAAATCGTTCCACAATATTCTCAGCTTTATCATCTAAAACTTTGATGATCATAACCTGCTCAGCGCCAGCATTCCAAATTGCTTTAGCAGCCAAACGTCCACCCAACTGATTATCAGAAAAAACACCATAGCCTGTATCTTTACTAATCCGGTCAACCACAACAACAGGTAATGTTAGATTTGGAAATTCCTTTGTAAAGTCAAGGGTTGTTATAATACCAGCTGCATTTGTTTTTAACAAAAGGTTTATATATTCTTCTAACGAATCATGATCTGAAATAGTACCAACCATAATCCTATAACCTTTATCTTTCAAATATGATTCGGCTCCTCGAACCAATCTTGGGAAGAACGGATTAGAAATATCTGGCAATAAGAGTCCTACCATTTGATTTTTTTTAGTTTTTAAAGATTGTGCTAATACATTTGGTGTGTAATTTAATTTCTTGATAGCATTTTTTATCTTTTCTCTCGCATCATCTCCGACATAGCCTTTTTTCGAAATATATCTTGAAACTGTTGACTTTGATACTCCGGCTTCTTCAGCAACCTGTTTTATTGTAGTCATCACTCCTCCTTTTTATTGTGGAACCGTTCCCTTATTTATATAGTAAGCGTTTTCTTTTATTTTGTCAATACTTTTTTAGAAATATTTTAAATTTATTTCAGAGTACACATGTTTTTACTAATCTCCTATTGCTATTAGATACGAAACACAACAAGACCTCCACTATATAGAGGAGGCCTTGGATCAGCTAGGTTATTTAGTAAAAGACTAGAAGATTTTCTTGTCCCAGCCATCTTCTGTACGGTGGCGATAGAAAAACTCTGATTTGTCAGGCGCTTCCATCATTTCCATCAAGGGTAAAATATCATAGGCCAGATCCAAGTTTGGAAGCTGGTCTTTTTGCACCCAAGAAACTTCTCCCTCGTCTGAAGATTGAAGAGTTCCAGTAAACTCGGTCGCCTTGTAACAAAAGACAATGTAGCGACCTCCTGTATCCAAAGGCCAATTTTTAACGCCTACCAGTTGCGGATTTTGGATAGTCAATCCTGTTTCTTCATAGATTTCACGAATGACAGACTCCGCAAAAGCCTCACCATTTTCTACATGACCTCCTGGAAAGGCATAACCAGACCAGCGATTGGTTTCAGGAGAGCGATACTGCATAACCACGCGCTGGGTTTCGAGATCTTCAATCAGACAAATATTTGTTAAAATCGTTAATTGGGAACGGGACATATTTTCTCCTTTAGGTAATATTCTAATCCAACGCCTTGACTTCCAACATCATATCCCGAATCTGAGCTGCTAGTTCAAAGTCAAGCACTTCAACGGCTTCTTGCATTTGTTTTTCAAGTTTCTTGACTAGTTCTTTGCGCTCTTGTTTGTTGAGGCTGTTGATGTCAACTTCCTTTTCTTCTTCCTTAGCAACTGCCTTAGTCACGGCAATCAAGTCACGAATTTCTTTCTTAATGGTTTGTGGCACGATACCATGCTCTTCATTATAGGCCATCTGGATTTTGCGACGGCGTGCCGTTTCATCGATGGCACGTTGCATAGACTGAGTCATCGTGTCCGCATACATGATGACATGCCCTTCGCTGTTACGAGCAGCACGACCAATGGTCTGGATGAGTCCACGTTCGTTACGAAGGAAACCTTCCTTGTCAGCATCGAGAATCGCTACGAGGCTCACTTCAGGAACGTCAATTCCTTCACGGAGGAGGTTGATTCCGACCAAGACATCAAAGACACCCAAGCGCAGGTCACGGATAATCTCTGTCCGCTCTAAAGTCTTGATATCCGAGTGCATGTACTTGACCTTAATGCCCATTTCTTTGAAGTAGTCGGTTAAGTCCTCTGCCATTTTCTTGGTCAAGGTTGTGATAAAGGTTCGTTCATTCTTTTCAACACGGGCATTGATTTCACCTAAGAGATCATCAATCTGTCCCATAGTCGGACGGACTTCCACCTCAGGATCCAAAAGCCCTGTCGGACGAATGATTTGCTCAATCACTGTCTCCGTCTGTTCATTTTCATAGTCGCCCGGTGTCGCTGAAACGTAAACAATCTGATGAACGTGACTCTCAAACTCCTCCCGACGGAGAGGTCGATTGTCCAGAGCTGACGGCAAACGGAAACCATAATTAACCAGCATTTCTTTACGTGAACGGTCTCCATTGTACATGCCCTTGATTTGCCCCATGGTCATGTGGCTCTCGTCAATCATAATCAAAAAATCATCTGGGAAGAAGTCGAGAAGCGTATAAGGAGGCTCGCCCTCACTCCGTCCATCCATGTGACGTGAATAGTTCTCAACCCCGTTAGTATAGCCCATCTCACGCAGCATTTCGATATCGTACTCTGTCCGCTGTTTCAAGCGCTGGGCTTCAAGCAATTTACCTTCCTTCTCAAAGACAGCTAACTGCTCTTCTAATTCTGCTTGAATCTTGGCAATAGCAACTTCCATATGGTCGTCATTGGTCACAAAGTGAGTAGCTGGGAAAATCGCCAAATGATCCACTTCTCCCAAGACCTGACCCGTCAGCGCTTCAACTTCACGGATACGGTCAATTTCGTCTCCAAAAAATTCTACTCGAAAGGCATGCTCATCACGAGAGGCTGGGAAAATCTCCACTACATCCCCACGAACGCGAAATCTTCCCCGTTGGAAATCAATATCATTTCGCTCAAACTGAATATCGACCAAGTCATTCAAGAGTTTATCACGAGAAATTTCAAGGCCTGGACGGAGACTAACGACACTATCAGCGTATTCCTTGGGCGAACCCAAACCATAGATACAAGAAACGGAAGCTACGACGATAACATCATTACGCTCCAGAAGGGCTGAAGTCGCTGAGTGACGAAGTTTGTCAATCTCATCATTGACAGAGCTATCCTTTTCAATATAGGTATCGCTAGAAGGGACATAGGCCTCAGGTTGGTAATAATCATAGTAGGATACGAAGTACTCAACAGCATTTTCAGGGAAAAATTCCTTAAATTCTCCATAGAGCTGGCCTGCTAGAGTTTTATTGTGGGCAATAACCAGAGTTGGTTTATTGACTTTGGAAATGACTTGACTCATGGTATAGGTCTTCCCTGTTCCGGTCGCTCCCATCAGAATCTGAGCTTTTTCTCCACCCTCGATATTATCAACCAACTGCTCGATAGCTTGTGGTTGATCTCCTGAAGGTTGGTATTTTGATACTAGTTTAAATTGATTATCTGTAATACGATTGATCATAAGAATCCTCTCTCGATATGCTATTCCTATTTTAGCATACTTATAGCATTTTCACGAAGAAAAGGACGGATCGAAGTCACATCCTTTCATTTTCTTTCTTTAATTGATAGACGAGGTAGAGAATCAGCAGTAGCAAGACTAGACTTGTCATGATAGAACCTTCAATTCCAAAAGATTCACCTGACAGCCAGTCTTGATTGCCTTGTGGTAAAAAGGTCATCAAAGACGTTCCTGACTGCTGACCACTAACTAAAATCCCAAAGAGATTACCCTGTGCGAAATTCCAAGCTCCATGAATACCTGCAACACCCCAAACTGTATCAGTTTTGAGAAGGTAAAGAGCCATGGCGACTCCGAATAAAAAGAGATTCACTAGAGATAGAGGGGTTAGGCCAGAATTCCCCATATGAAGCAGGGTAAAAAATATGCTAGATATGACAACAGCAAGTTTTAAATTGGTTCTTGAAGCCAATTGAGGAAGGAGCCAAGCACGAGATACCACTTCTTCTGCTGTCCCCTGTAAAATCCAAAATGGGATAGTAAAGACAACAAAGGTAAGCGAATAAGGATTCAAGTGAATGGATTCCAAACGATATTGCCCTAATGCTACCAAACCTAACAAGGTCAGAAGAAAAAGCGCTAAACCTAGACCAAATCCTTTCAGAAGATTTCTGAGGAAATTTTCTCTATAAAATCCCAAAGTTCGAATAGGTCTTTTCTCAACTTTTTTAGTCCATCTGAACACAGTGTTGATAATAAAACCAAAGGCCAGCAATTCTAAAATTAAATGAAAGTCACTTGTTTTATCCATCAAGCTCTGATGCAAGGTCTGCAAGTAGATTGCAAGATTTTGACCAGCCTCTCCAAAATTTCTAGCAAGTCCGATGAGAGCTAACAAACTAATACCATACAGAGTATAAGCCACAAACTCTCCTATGAAGACAAAAGCAAAGGCTAACAAGGGGCTTGTGTAAATGTTTAAACTCATTTTTGAAGCTTGGAAGTCTTTAAATATTCTTTTGTTCTTCATATCCCTGTCCTCTTTTCTTCTATATATACTATTATTATAGCAGTTTTTAATAGCAATTCAAGGAAGAAAAGAAAAAATCAATGTTATATTTTCTGACACAAAAATATAAAAATTTGCCTTTTTTTACTTTTTCTGATATAATGGGAAAATATTCGGAAAAGGAGACTAAAAATGAAGAAAAAATTTCTAGCATTTTTGCTAATTTTATTCCCAATTTTCTCATTAGGTATTGCGAAAGCAGAGACGATTAAGATTGTGTCTGATACCGCCTACGCACCTTTTGAGTTTAAAGATTCAGATCAAACTTATAAAGGAATTGATGTTGACATTATTAACAAAGTCGCTGAGATTAAAGGATGGAACATTCAGATGTCCTATCCTGGATTTGACGCAGCGGTCAATGCGGTTCAAGCTGGTCAAGCTGACGCTATCATGGCAGGGATGACAAAGACGAAAGAACGTGAAAAAGTCTTCACCATGTCTGATACTTACTATGATACAAAAGTTGTCATTGCAACTACAAAGGCACACAAAATTAGCAAGTACGACCAATTAACTGGCAAAACTGTTGGTGTTAAAAACGGAACTGCTGCTCAACGTTTTCTTGAAACAATCAAAGATAAATACGGGTTTACTATTAAAACATTTGACACTAGTGATTTGATGAACAACAGCTTGAGTGCTGGTGCTATCGATGCCATGATGGATGACAAACCTGTTATCGAATATGCCATTAACCAAGGTCAAGACCTCCATATTGAAATGGATGGTGAAGCTGTAGGAAGTTTTGCTTTCGGTGTTAAAAAAGGAAGCAAATACGAGCACCTAGTCACTGAATTTAACCAAGCCTTGGCTGAAATGAAAAAAGATGGTAGTCTTGACAAAATCATCAAGAAATGGACCGCTTCATCATCTTCAGCAGTGCCAACCACAACTACTGCAGCAGGCCTAAAAGCAACTCCTGTTAAAGCTAAATACATCATTGCCAGTGATTCTTCTTTTGCACCTTTTGTGTTCCAAAACTCAAGTAACCAATTTACTGGTATTGATATGGACTTGATTAAGGCAATCGCTAAAGACCAAGGTTTTGAAATTGAAATCACCAATCCTGGTTTCGATGCCGCTATCAGTGCTGTTCAAGCTGGACAAGCTGATGGTATCATTGCTGGTATGTCTGTCACAGATGCTCGTAAGGCAACTTTTGACTTCTCAGAATCATACTACACTGCTAATACAATCCTTGGTGTCAAAGAATCAAGCACCATTGCTTCTTATGAAGATTTAAAAGGAAAGACAGTTGGTGTTAAAAACGGAACTGCCTCTCAAACCTTCCTAACAGAAAATCAAAGCAAATACGGTTACAAAATCAAAACTTTTGCTGATGGTTCTTCAATGTATGACAGTTTAAACACTGGTGCCATTGATGCCGTTATGGATGATGAACCTGTTCTCAAATATTCTATCAGCCAAGGACAAAAATTGAAAACACCAATCCCTGGAAGTCCAATCGGAGAAACAGCCTTTGCCGTTAAAAAAGGCACAAATCCAGAATTGATTGAAATGTTCAACAACGGACTTGCAAACCTTAAAGCAAACGGAGAATTCCAAAAGATTCTTGATAAATACCTAGCTAGCGAATCTTCAACTACTTCAACAAGCACTGTTGACGAAACAACTATCTGGGGCTTGCTTCAAAACAACTACAAACAACTCCTTAGCGGTCTTGGTATCACTCTTGCTCTAGCTCTTATCTCATTTGCTATTGCTATTGTTATCGGAATTATCTTCGGTATGTTTAGCGTTAGCCCCTACAAATCTCTTCGTGTGATCTCTGAGATTTTCGTTGACGTTATCCGTGGTATTCCTTTGATGATTCTTGCAGCCTTCATCTTCTGGGGAATTCCAAACTTCATCGAGTCTATCACAGGCCAACAAAGCCCAATTAACGACTTCGTAGCTGGTACTATCGCCCTCTCACTCAATGCAGCCGCTTATATCGCTGAAATCGTTCGTGGTGGTATTCAGGCTGTTCCGGTTGGTCAAATGGAAGCCAGCCGAAGCTTGGGGATTTCTTATGGAAAAACCATGCGTAAGATTATCTTGCCACAAGCAACTAAATTGATGTTGCCAAACTTTGTCAACCAATTCGTTATCGCACTTAAAGATACAACCATCGTATCTGCTATCGGTTTGGTTGAACTCTTCCAAACTGGTAAGATTATCATCGCCCGTAACTACCAAAGTTTCAAGATGTATGCAATCCTTGCTATCTTCTATCTTGTAATTATCACACTTTTGACTAGACTAGCGAAACGCTTAGAAAAGAGGATTCGTTAATGGCAAAATTAAAAATTGATGTAAATGATTTACACAAGCATTATGGAAAAAATGAGGTTTTAAAAGGAATCACGACTAAGTTCTATGAAGGAGATGTTGTTTGTATCATCGGCCCTTCGGGTTCTGGTAAGTCAACCTTCCTCCGTAGCCTCAATCTTCTAGAAGAAGTTACGAGCGGTCACATCACTGTGAACGGTTATGACTTAACTGAAAAAACAACCAATGTTGACCATGTCCGTGAAAATATCGGAATGGTGTTCCAACACTTCAACCTCTTCCCACACATGTCTGTTCTAGAGAATATCACTTTTGCTCCTATTGAACACAAACGAATGACCAAAGAAGAAGCTGAGAAATTGGGGATGGAGTTGCTTGAAAAGGTTGGACTAGCAGATAAAGCTAATGCTAACCCAGATAGCCTATCCGGTGGTCAAAAACAACGTGTGGCTATCGCTCGTGGACTAGCAATGAATCCAGACATCATGCTCTTTGATGAACCAACTTCTGCCCTTGACCCTGAAATGGTCGGAGACGTACTAAACGTTATGAAAGACTTGGCTAAACAAGGCATGACCATGATTATCGTAACCCATGAGATGGGATTTGCCCGTCAGGTTGCCAACCGCGTTATCTTTACTGCAGACGGTGAATTCCTTGAAGACGGAACACCTGATCAGATCTTTGATAACCCACAACACCCACGTCTGAAAGATTTCTTGGACAAGGTCTTAAACGTCTAAACGCAAACTGTAAGGATTTCCTTGCAGTTTTTTTCTATCTCGTATTGGATTTTTTGATTTTTCGGAAAATTATGTTAGAATTAAATTTATGAAATGAGATTTCCTCATACCTAGCAAGACTAGGAATAAAAATAGAAATTAGGTAGCTAGATGTCATCTAAGGTTATTGTTACAATTTTCGGTGCGAGTGGAGACCTGGCTAAACGCAAGCTCTACCCTTCCCTTTTTAGACTATATAAATCCGGCAATCTTTCCGAGCACTTTGCCGTTATTGGAACTGCCCGTCGTCCTTGGAGCAAGGAATATTTTGAATCTGTTGTCGTCGAATCCATCCTTGATTTGGCAGATAGTACCGAACAGGCTCAAGAGTTCGCTAGTCACTTCTACTATCAAAGTCATGATGTCAACGATACAGAACACTACATTGCTTTGCGTCAATTGCAGGCTGAACTAAATGACAAGTACCAAGCTGAACACAACAAGCTCTTCTTCTTGTCTATGGCACCTCAGTTCTTTGGAACCATCGCAAAACACCTCAAGTCTGAAAACATTGTTGACGGTAAAGGTTTTGAACGCTTAATCGTTGAAAAACCATTTGGTACAGATTACGCAACTGCAAGCAAGTTGAATGACGAGCTCCTAGCAACATTTGACGAAGAACAAATTTTCCGTATCGACCATTATCTTGGTAAGGAAATGATCCAAAGCATTTTTGCAGTTCGCTTTGCAAACTTGATTTTTGAAAACGTTTGGAACAAGGACTTTATTGACAATGTTCAAATTACCTTTGCGGAGCGATTGGGTGTAGAAGAACGTGGTGGCTATTATGATGAATCTGGTGCCCTCCGCGACATGGTACAAAACCATACTTTGCAACTTCTTTCTCTCCTTGCCATGGACAAGCCAGCAAGCTTCACAAAAGACGAGATTCGTGCTGAGAAGATTAAGGTCTTTAAAAACCTCTATCACCCAACTGATGAAGAACTTAAAGAATACTTTATCCGTGGTCAATACCGTTCAGGTAAGATTGATGGCATGAAATACATCTCTTATCGTAGCGAGCCAAATGTAAATCCAGAATCTACAACAGAAACCTTTGCATCTGGTGCCTTCTTTGTAGACAGCGATCGCTTCCGTGGTGTTCCTTTCTTCTTCCGTACTGGTAAACGACTAACTGAAAAAGGAACTCATGTCAACATCGTCTTTAAACAAATGGATTCTATATTTGGAGAACCACTTGCTCCAAATATTTTGACCATCTATATCCAACCAACAGAAGGCTTCTCTCTTAGCCTAAATGGGAAGCAGGTAGGAGAAGAATTCAACTTGGCTCCTAACTCACTGGATTACCGTACAGATGCGACCGCAACTGGTGCCTCTCCAGAACCATACGAAAAATTGATTTATGATGTCCTAAATAACAACTCAACTAACTTTAGCCACTGGGATGAAGTTGGTGCGTCGTGGAAATTGATTGACCGAATCGAAGAACTCTGGGCTGAAAATGGTGCCCCACTTCATGACTATAAAGCTGGAAGCATGGGACCTCAAGCTAGCTTTGACTTACTTGAAAAATTCGGTGCCAAATGGACTTGGCAACCAGATATCGCCTATCGTCAAGATGGCCGTTTAGAATAACAAAAAATCCTGCAAGTTTGTACCTTGCAGGATTTTTGCTTCTGATTAGATTAAGCCTTCCAAGAGACCCTTCATAAAGTTTTCTGAGTTAAACTCTCCAATATCATCGATTTTTTCACCAAAACCAATCAATTTTACAGGAATATTGAGTTCTTCACGGATGGCTAGAACAACACCACCTCGAGCAGTTCCATCAATCTTAGTCAAGACAATTCCAGTTAATGGCGTGATTTTTGAAAATTCTTTGGCCTGTACAAGAGCGTTTTGACCTGTTGATGCATCCAGAGCCAAGAAGGTTTCATGGGGTGCCTCTGGAACAACACGCTTGATGATACGACCAATCTTTTCCAGCTCAGCCATAAGGTTATCCTTATTTTGCAAACGACCAGCAGTATCAATCATAAGAATATCAATTCCTTCTGCTACAGCTCGTTCCATGCCATCAAAAACCACACTGGCTGGATCAGCTTTTTCAGGTCCAGTCACAACTGGAACGTCCACACGGCGTCCCCATTCTGCTAATTGGGCAACGGCACCAGCACGGAAGGTATCTGCCGCAACCAACATGACCTTCTTACCAGCTTGTTTGTAGCGGTGGGCCAATTTTCCGATAGAAGTTGTTTTCCCAACACCATTAACCCCGACAAAGAGCATGACTGTTAAGCCATCTTGGAAGTGAATACTTTCATCGTAGTTGCCATCCTTTTCATAAAGCTCAACCAATTTCTCAATGATGACACGGCGAAGTACATCAGGTTTCTTGGCATTTTCAAGCTTGGCTTCGTAGCGTAGCTCCTCTGTTAAATTAGAAGCGACTTGGACACCAACGTCACTCATGATGAGCAGTTCTTCCAGTTCATCGAAAAATTCTTCGTCAACAGAGCGGAAATTAGCAAAAAAGGCATTCAAGCGAGCACCGAAGCCTGTACGAGTTTTCTTGAGACTGCGGTCATATTTTTCCTGAACAGTTTCTTCTACTTGAGACCTTTCTGCTTCAAGAACTTCAGAACTATTTTCTTCTACAGTCTCTAGGAGCTCAGTATTCTCTTCCTCTGTGACTTCTTCTGAGTTTGGCAATTCTTCGACTTCTTCTTGAGAAACTTCTACAACTGACCCTGAATCAATACTTTCTTCAACTGTGTCTTGGATTTTATCTTCTTGGAGCTCAGCTTGTTCAACAATTTCAACTTCTGCATCTTCTTGAGGAAGTTCCTCAGCTTCTGTAAGAGAAGACTCAACATCTTCAGACAAATCAAGATTTTCCAGAGCTTCTTTTACAACTTCTTCGATTTTAGGTTCTTCTTTTTTTCCGAATAGACGGTCAAATAATCCCATATCTTAGTTCTCCTTTAGCACATATTCTTCGATAGCCCAGGCGACAGCTTCCTCATCATTGGTCATTGGAGTTACCACATTTGCGACTGCCTTAACTTCAGGAACAGCATTTTGCATGGCAACACCGAGCCCTGCCCATTCAATCATAGAGAGGTCATTGGCCTCGTCACCACATGCCATGACTTGGCTTTGGTTGATTCCAAGATGGCTGATCAGTTTTGCCAAACCTGTTGCTTTATGAACATTCTTTGGTGACCACTCTAGCAACATTTCACGTGATTTAAAGATTTCATATTGGTCAAACAATTCTGGAGAAATCTTCTGAATGGCTGCATCCAAGGGTTCTTGAGCAAAGGCAGTCACGCATTTGTTGTAGGTCATTTGACTAGACAAGTCTGCAAAGTCCACTGGAACAAAGGTCAAAGCTGGATTGAATTTGGCATAAAGACTTTCTTGGTCCGATTGGATTTGATAAACTGTCCCTTCTGAGATGGCATCAAGAGGCAGTGATAATTTCTCTGTTTCCTCATACAAGCGTGCCACATCATCATATGAAAAAACTGTCTTATCAAGGATTTCACCTGTATTTTTCTGAACTAATCCACCATTAAAGGTAATCGTATACTCATCTTCCTGACCGTCAGTCCCTAGCTCATGGAGAAAGAAATCCATAGCTTTTAAGGGACGACCAGTGGTCAATACGACCTTGATACCACGGTCACGCGCAGCTTTCAGGGTTGCCTTGGTACGATCCGTCAGCCTTTTTTCAGTAGTCAGCAAGGTTCCATCCAAGTCCAATGCAATCAATTTTATATCTGCCATTATAAGCCCTCCATATAAGCTATAACCGACTGGTCCTTATGGTGACCAATCACTGTCTCTGCTAATTCTAAAATTTCAGGTCGTGCATTTTCAGGAGCTACAGGATGTCCCACAACCTGCATCATATGCAAGTCATTTAGATTGTCTCCAAAAGCCATAACCTGATCCATTGTGATACCAAGTTTTTTAGCTAATTCAACAATGGCCACTCCCTTATCGACATAGTCCAGAACAATATCAATAGATTCAAAGCCAGTTGTCATGGCCTTAACACCAGGGACATTTTCATTGACCCAAGCCTCCCCAGGTTCAAGCGTTTCTTCTGTGAAGTTGGTCGTAAATTTGAAAATGTCATCTTTAATATCTTCCAGAATCGCTACTTTTTGGATATTTTCATTATAGTGCTGGCTCACTTTCAAATAGGTCTCATCAACCGTATCTAGAACATAAGCTCCCTTTTTTCCCGTCAAGAGCAGTTTATTGATATCTACATAAGGTGAAGTTTTCAGCCTTTCAAAAGTTGATAGATAAAACTCACGAGACATAGTCGCTTCATACAAATCTTGACCTCGATATTCTACCAAACTTCCATTTTCCGCAATGAAAATAATATCATCACGAACATCAGCAAATAATTTTTCTAAGGATAGAAATCCGCGCCCCGAAGCCACCGCAAAGTATATCCCTTTTTCCTTGTAGGAAACCAAGAGAGACTTGAGGCGGTCCATATCAAAGCGTCCATTCCCATCTAGGAAGGTTCCGTCCATATCCGTTGCTACTAGTTTAATCATAAAATCTTTCTTACTCCGATTAGTAAATCTACCTCCTATTATACCATAGATAAGTAGAAAAAGGACTAGTCTATCAGCTTTGCTTCTCTTTTATCCTTCTCTACTAGCTAGTGCTGTTTCTATCTTTTAAAAAAGCTCGTAAAATTAAAATCGTGCAACTTTTTTCAGATACTTTTAAAAGATTGATTTCCCTATATTTTTCCTTTATACTGGATAAAAAGGAGAATAATATGTCAGAAACAAATCACGAAATCGATTCAAATTTTGCAGGTCGTTTAAATATCCTGCGTGCGGGTGTTCTTGGTGCCAACGATGGGATTATTTCCATTGCTGGTGTGGTTATCGGGGTTGCCAGTGCTACAAGCAATATCTGGATTATCTTTTTATCAGGTTTTGCGGCTATCTTAGCTGGTGCCTTTTCAATGGCAGGTGGAGAATATGTGTCCGTTTCAACTCAAAAAGATACCGAGGAAGCAGCCGTTGCGCGTGAGCAACTCTTGCTAGACCAAGATATGGAATTAGCCAAAAAGTCCCTCTATGCTGCCTATATTCAAAATGGTGAGTGTGAAACATCAGCCCAACTTCTCACCAACAAAGCCTTTCTTAAAAATCCACTCAAGGCTTTGGTAGAGGAAAAATATGGGATTGAGTATGAAGAATTTACCAATCCTTGGCACGCTGCCATTTCTAGCTTTATTTCTTTTTTCCTTGGTAGCTTACCACCCATGCTTTCAATTACCATTTTCCCAAGTGAATACCGCATCCCTGTTACTGTCCTTATCGTCGGTGTGGCCCTTCTTCTCACTGGTTACACTAGTGCCAAACTTGGAAAAGCCCCAACCAAAACAGCTATGATTCGGAACCTTGCTATTGGTCTCTTGACCATGGGAGTTACCTTCCTGCTCGGACAACTTTTCAGCATTTAGAATACAAGAAATACCTCGATTTTGAAGTCGAGGTATCTTTTTTTACATTTGGACAATCTTGCGATAACTTCTTGAAGTAATCATGAAAATCAGCACATAGGCGATGAGGAAGATAGCGCAGATAGACAAGGTCACAATCAACATCATATTCGTATCTATTACACCAATCACTTTTAAAATCAGACTAAGCATATGGTAAGCAAAGGCTAGATGTATGAAGGCAAAAAGCAAAGGAAGGAAGAAAACAGTTAAAACCTGTTTGTTGATGGTTTGCTTGATTTGCTTTTGATCTAAACCGACTTTTTGCAAGATAATAAAGCGTTCACGGTCTTCATATCCTTCAGAAATTTGTTTGTAGTAGATGACCAGAACGGTTCCGACCATAAAGATAATGGATAGGAAAATACCAATAAAGAAGACACCGCCAAAGAGAACACTCATTTGAGCACTAGCATCTGCTAGATTGCTACCATACACATAGCTACCTTCAGTGTTTAATTGAGCATTAAACTTTTGTAAGTATTTTTCATATTCTTCAGCGACCTTGAGTTGCTCTTCTTCACTGATACCTACATTCATACCACCGTAAAACTGATTATAGATAGCCGAATCTGGGAATTGGTCCAAAAAGGCTTGTAAATTAGGTACAACAAGGTAATTGTAATCAGAAGTCAAAATATTAAACTGATTTGGAACATGGTTTACAATAAAATCTTTAGTGAATTCTTCTTTTACAGAAAATTGATGATCATTTAGAGTTAGAGCTTTCTGTTCTTTAACTCCCTCATTCTTGGCAAAGAGTCCGACCTCATTTCCTGATAGAGACAGTTTTTGACCAGTCATATTTTCATAATCTTTTTGGTCAAATACCATAAAAACTGTTTTGACTTGGACACGGTTTTGTCCTTTTTCAAAAAGTGTTAACTTATTTCCTTCTTGGTTTGCAACACCAAAGTAAGTATAACGAAGCACTTCTTTCTCTTTAATCTTATAACCTTTGTCACTTGCAAACTGGCTCAAGAGTTTGTCCAAATCTTCTTTTTCAACATTTTGCCCTGAAACCCCAAAATCATGAGGATTTAGGACTTTTTTAAAGCTTTCTGAGGCATTGAAAATACTAGTAGCTGCTGACATGGTTACCAAAACCATTGTTGACAAAATTGCGATAGTTGCTAGTCCAACCGCATTTTTCTTCATACGGAAAATCAAGTTGGAAACAGAGATGAGGTTATTAGGTTGGTAATAGTATTTCTTGTTTTTCTTTAAGATTTGTAGGAAGACTGTAATACCTGCATTGAACAAGAGATAGGTTCCAAAAATAACCAGCAAAACAGCTAGGAAGAAAGTTGTTAAGGCTGTAAGAGGATCTTTTACAGTAAGGGAAAGATAATATCCAATCCCTAAACTTATGGAACCAAGAATAGTTTGTAGAGGTAGGAAACGACCTTTTTTCTCACCGCTTGCTTTCTCACGAGAGAGCTGAAGGGCATTCATACGGGCGATTCGAAGGGCATTCAGGAACATGAGGCCTAGGAAAATCAAACCAAAGACAACAAGTACTGCAATGACAACATTCATTTGAAAGGTAGCGACCAGTTCAACCTTCAATTTCATTAGCTTGAGCAAGAAAGCGAAAATCAACTTGTCAAACAAGGCTCCAATACCGATACCCGCTCCAACAGTTAGAATCCCAAATAGCACTAACTCCTTAAAGGTCATACTGATAAGATGACGCTTCTCCAAGCCCAACATGCCATAAATTCCCAGTTCCTTGGAACGGTTTTTCATAACAAAACTATTGGCATAGAGTACGATTATGGCTGACGCAAGGGTGACGACAAACATACCAAATCCAAGAGTAGCTTGAATGGTGGATCCTCCACGAATTTCCGCAATCTTAGGATTAAAGGTTAGAGAGTAAAAGAGATAGGTCACGGTGACTGCCAAGAGAACAGCCAGCGCAAAAGGATAGTAGAGTTTGCGGTTTTTAATCAAGTTCGATACCGCTAACTTATTGGTTAATCGAAACATACTAATTCACCTCGCTTGCCATGACAGTCAAGGTATCAGAGATTTCTTGGAACATCTGACGCTCTGTCTTCTCTCCACGGTAGATTTGGTTGTAAAGAATGCCGTCTTTGATAAAGAGCACGCGCTTAGCCCTGCTAGCTGCTGCTGTTGAGTGGGTTACCATGAGAATGGTTTGGCCGCGCTCATTGATTTCATCAAATACATCAAGTAAGGCTGCAGAGGACTTGGAATCAAGGGCACCTGTTGGCTCGTCCGCAAGGAGAATTTCAGGTTCTGTGATGATGGCACGGGCTACTGCCACACGCTGTTTCTGACCACCAGAAATCTCGTAAGGGTACTTCTCTTGCAATTGGTTGATGCCTAGATTCTCAGCTGTCACCACCAATTTCTTCATCATCTCCGTAATAGGTCTTCTTGACAAGACAAGCGGAAGCAAGATATTGTCTTTTACAGAGAGAGTGTCTAGCAAGTTAAAGTCTTGGAAGACAAAGCCCAGCTTTTCACGACGGAAGCTAGAAGCCTGTGAATTTTTAATAGTTGCAGTGTCAGTTCCATTCAAGTAAACCTGCCCACGACTTGGTTTATCCAGCATAGCTAGAATATTGAGAAGAGTTGATTTACCAGAACCGGACTCACCCATGATAGCAACGTAGTCACCCTTTTCGACGGTAAAGTGAATATCCTTGAGAGCTTCTACTTGGTTGCCCTGAAAACGAGTTTTATAAATTTTTTGAACGTGTTTTACATCTAAAAGTGTCATGAGAATCTCCTTTCTTAATATCCCATCAAATGAAATGTTGCTTGCATCATAGCGCATCCCAGCTGAACACGCTCGATATCTTTATTGCTTGGTTTTCTAGTTTTCTTATGTAAGATTTGTTTCATGATGTTACTCCTTTGTTCTTTATGAGTCTAGTTTACATCAAAAAAAGACCGCTTGCCATAACCTAACCTTACAAAAGAGACTTTAATCTTACATTTTTGTAAGATTGGGGAATTTTTTGAAAATATCTACTATACGAAGTCCTATCATCACTTGTTTTATTTTTAAAAAAGGAGTAAAATATAATTGTGAAAGGGTTTTCTTCGATACCTTGTAAAACTTTAGTTTTTTAGTGCTTATTTTAAAAAGTAGTAAGCTATAATTCGCATAACTGCAATGAAGAGGGAGGTTGATCTCCCTCTTTTTTAGAAAGAGGTTCCTATGAAACGTATATTTCTCTTCATCAGCAATCTTCTTCTGGCACTCTTTCTGATTGGTGCTTTGTCCTTTTGGAAAGACTCTCTTCCACAAACCCTTTTCCCAGGTGCAGCAGTATTAAGCGGGCAAGCAGATTATTCTATCGTTAAGGAAAAATTAAATAGTCTTGCTAAAGAACATAATAGTCTTATCGCAAGAACCATTTGGGAAGTAGATAGTGATGGAAAATCACAAACTTACTACGAAGTTTTTGGAGATGGGAAACTTCCAGACTGGATGCCTCAAGCAAGTCAAGAAAGTATCAATAAAAGTAATCTTCTCAACAATTACAATATTATCAGTGGATCGCTAACAAATCAAGAATTAGCTATTCACCTTAAACAACTTGGACTAGAAAAAGTTAACACATTTGAAAATAATAGAGTCTCCTTCGTATTGACCCTCATTGCCCAACCCAATCAACTTACTAGTCTTTTCATTTTTTTATTAACCTTTTTATCACTTATTGTTATCGGACAGATTCAATCTCTCTCTCAATCAGGAATAAGACTGATTAATGGAGAACGTCTCAGAAATCTCTTCTTTCGTTCTATCATAAGAGACGGACTTGATATCCTTCTTTTCGGCTTGCCTGCTTCCCTAATAGCTAGTGTTTTAGTAATTTACCTAGGCTATCCTTATGAAATTCAGACTTTTTTAGTAATACTATTTATTTTTTATAATAGCCTGCTTCTCTTGCTAAGTCTTCTCATCGCTTTTCTTTTTACTATTTCTTTGAAAAGAGTTCATCTTATCTCTATCATTAAAGGAAAATTACCAATTAAGTCAATTTTACGTATTCTTTACTTTGGTCAAGCTCTGTCTATCTTATTAGTTATTGTAGGATTTGGGCGCTTGTCCATTTATCATCATATATTTATGAAAAATGAGGCTGGACAAGCTACTTGGAAACAACACTCCAATATTGTTAATCTTCAAACAGGTCGTTCAAGTCAAAGAAAAAATATAGATGAACTCAAAATGAATGCTAATAAATGGTTTGACTTTATTCAATATTCTTTAGAAAATGGAAATGCCTTTTTAGTCAAACATAATCTCGCTATTCAAGCTATAAAGCATTCTCTTTCAACTCATAATGATTCTGAACAAAATCCCTATGACTTGGAAGGGAAAAATATTCTCTATGTAACACCTGACTACTTCAAAAAAGAAGGTATAGAGTTAACATCAGAAACCTTTAAAAAAATCAATAATCTAAAAGATGGACAGGTTCTTGTAATACTACCTCAAGAACAAAAGAAAAATGAGGAACAAATAAAACCAAACATACAAGAAGATTTAACTAATCGATTATACAGTAGTGATACAAAGCATAGAGTCGAAGTTAGTATAACTTATACTGATCAAAAAAAAGATGTATTCATTTATAATACTACCCATATTTCTTATGATCAATGGTTGTCAACCCCTATTTTTATCGTAGTTTCTCCTAAGGCACTTGGAAAAGATTCTTCTATATTTTGGTTTACGAATCTAGAATATCTCTATTTTACCGATTTACAGCAAACACAAGAACTTTTGAAGTACTATCAACTTGATCCTATGATTTCAGGATTATCCTTTGCTAGAGAGACCTACCTCCAGTTAAATCAAAAAATTAAAATCGAAATTTATAGTAATTTAGCGAGTGGTATTTTTGCTATCTTGACTTCAATTTTACTTTTTACAAGTTTAAACCTACTCTATTTTGAAGCCTTTCGCAAAACCATATTCTTGAAAAAAATAGCTGGGTATTATTTCTTTGAATTACACTGTAGATATATCACTTCTCAAATAATAGCTCTCTTTGTCGGAAGTAGTCTAGCTTTCATTATTTCTAAGAATATCTGGATTACCCTGATTTTATTTCTCAGTTTTTCAGGATTAGCTGTTTCTCTATTGAAAATCTGTGATAAAAAGGAAAGTAAAACTTATGCTAGCATCATCAAAGGAGGATAGTATGATTGAATTACAACATATTTGGAAACAATTTGGTTCTCGTGTCATTTTTTCAGACTTGAGTCTTAATTTTCAAAGTGGTATGGTGTATGCTTTGATAGGAGATAGTGGTTGTGGCAAAACCACTTTGCTGAATATGCTAGCAAAACTAGAGACTTTCGATAAAGGGGAAATATTTTACAAAGGAAATCCTTTGACTTCAGTAAAAAATGAGGAATTTTATCGTAACGAACTTGGCTATCTCTTCCAGAACTTTGGACTATTAGAAAGTCAGACCATTCGAGAAAACCTTGAGCTGGGAATGATTGGTAAAAAAAAGAACAAGAAACAAGAAAAAGAGAGACTTCTTCTTCAAGCACTGCAAGCTGTAAGACTGGATTATCTAAGTCTCAACCAAAAAATCTATGAATTATCTGGTGGTGAAGCTCAACGCGTAGCACTTGCCAAGATTATCCTAAAAAATCCTCCTTTAATTCTAGCTGATGAACCAACCGCCTCACTAGATCCTAAAAATTCTAAGGAAATTATGGAAATTCTCCTTGAACTTCGTAATGCAAATAGAACAATTATCATCGCAACTCACAATCCTAGTATTTGGAAAATGGCTGATCAGGTAATTCGTCTTTCTAAAGACGAAACAGATTATAATTAAATACCAAAATCCCTTGTCGCTAAATAGCAACAAGGGATTTTCAGTCATTTATGTCACTTCTTTTAAATAGTGCAAATAATAAATATTTCCTGTTAAACCTCACCAAAACCAGCCTTCATTATCGTCAATGGCTTGAGCTTCTTTGCGTTTACGTGGGCCTGTTCCGTACATTTCTGCTTCGATTTCTTCCTTGGTAGGCATGATAGAAGCTAGGATGATATAGATAATCACGCCAAGTCCAAAGTTTGCGACTGTAAAAATAGCAAATAGAAAACGAACAAGGGTAACATCAAAATTCCACTTGTCTGACAGACCTGCCAAAACTCCTGAAATCATGCGATTTCGTCTCATTTTATAAAATTTACTGTTCATGATATTTCCTCTTTCTGCTATGTTAAACATAGTATATCACAGGTAGGCTCGGCTTTCATCAGTCCTCAGGCTGATTTATCAGAAGCAATTTACCTCGACAAAGTCCACAGCGATAGCGTTTGGTATTAATCCTTCGCTTGCGATGATAAGCTTGCTGGCAGGATTGACAACGATAGAGCTTGAGTGGTTTAGAGTGGCTATTTGGCAAGGTTGGTACAAAGCGTAATCCATCCACTGCTTTCAACAGTTCCTTAAAATCCTTATCCTTGTGTTGATAGCCCTTCCCTTGAAAATAGAGGTGATAATGACAGAGTTCATGTCGGACAATTTTCCTAAAAACATCCAACCCCAATTCCTGATAAACCTTGGGATTAAAATCCAAATGCCCATCTTTGGGGAAAAATCGCCCACCTGTCGAACGTAGACGAGAATTCCACTGGACATGATGGATAAAAGGTCTGCCGAAGTCTTCTAGTGAAACCTGCTTAACGTAATCAGTCAGTTTCATTTGGAGCGAGGAGCGACAGATTGACTTTTTCACGTTCAGTATCGATTTTCTTGACCCAAACGGTCACCAAATCACCAACGGACACCACTTGGCTTGGGTGTTTGATAAATTTGCGACTCATATGGGAAATATGAATCAAGCCGTCCTCGTGAATCCCTATGTCAACGAAGGCACCGAAGTCAACGACGTTACGCACAACACCTTCTAGCTTCTGACCAACCACTAAATCCTTGATATCTAGGACATCTTGGCGAAGCACAGGTGCATCAAAGGAATCACGGAAATCTCGACCTGGTTTGAGAAGATCTGCAATGATATCTTTAAGAGTTTCTGGGCCAAGATCCAGTTCGTGCGCCATATCCTTGACTGATAGGGACTTGAGTTTGCCTTGGGCCTCTTTATTCAGATCCTTGATGTCCAAGTGTTTGAAGAGTTCCTTAACTGCAGCATAGTTTTCTGGGTGAACCCCTGTATTATCAAGGATATTGTCACTTTCAGGAATACGAAGGAAACCAGCAGCCTGCTCAAAAGCCTTGGCACCAAGACGAGGAACCTTCTTGATTTGAGCGCGTGAAGTGATTTTTCCTTCTTCCTCGCGGTATTTGACAATATTTTCAGAAATGGTTTTATTGAGTCCAGCTACGTGTGAAAGGAGGGCTGGGCTAGCCGTATTGACATTGACACCGACTTGGTTAACTACGGTATCCACGACAAAAACTAGACTTTCAGACAGTTTCTTCTGGCTGACATCATGCTGGTACTGACCGACACCGATTGACTTAGGATCGATTTTGACCAATTCCGCAAGAGGATCTTGCAAACGACGGGCGATAGAAATGGCAGAGCGTTTTTCAACGGTCAAGTCTGGAAACTCCTGACGAGCAAGTTCGCTTGCAGAATAGACAGAAGCACCACTTTCATTTACGATGACATAGCTGACTTCTGGAAAATCTTTAAGAACTTCCGCCACAAAGGCTTCACTTTCACGACTGGCCGTCCCATTTCCGATGGCAATAATCTCTACACCGTATTGACCAATCAAGTCTGCCAGATCTTTCTTAGCTTCTTCGATTTGACGAGCTGACGCTGGTTTGACAGGATAAATGACCTGAGTTGTCAGCATTTTCCCTGTTGCATCCACGACCGCTAGCTTGGCACCTGTACGAAAGGCTGGGTCAAATCCAAGAACCACGCGCCCTTTCAGTGGAGCAACCAAGAGGAGATTGCGCAGATTGTCAGAAAAGAGTTGGATAGCTCCTTCTTCTGCCTTTTCAGTTAATTCTGTACGAATACGGCGCTCGATAGCAGGCAAGACTTTTTTCTTAACAGATTGCTGAATGACTTCATCAATATAGGCATTTTTCACCTTGAAACGAGCAGCAAAGAAGGCAAGAATACGGTCCGTTGCATGTTCAAAACCGACCTTCAAGACACCTAGCTTCTCCCCACGATTGAGGGCTAAAGTACGATAGCCTTGCATATTTCCAACGGTCTCAGAAAAATCATAGTAAATCTGAAAGACCTGCTTTTCATCAAGACTTTCATCCTTGACTTGAGAAGTGAGTTTGGAGTGTCTCAGCACCTCCTGATAAGTTAGAGCACGTAAATTGACATCTTCCGATAAGGCTTCGACCAAGATATCAACTGCACCAGCCAAGGCCTCCTTACCAGTCTCAAATCCTTCACAGACGAACTTTTCAGCTTCCTTCTCTAAGTCAGTTACGTTCTGCAAAATCAAGCGAGCAAGAGGGAAGAGTCCAGCTTCACGAGCAATGGTTGCCTTAGTCCGACGTTTTTCCTTGTATGGAAGATAGAGCTCTTCAACATCTGCTAGTTTTTCTGCAGCTAAGATTGCCTCTTCCAGCTCCTTGGTCAACTTGCCTTGTTCTTGAATCTTAGCTAAAACAGCTTCCTTACGGTCGTTGAGATTTGTCAGACTTTTATCCAAGTCGATAATGGCCTTAATTGCCACCTCATCCAGACTACCAGTCATGTCCTTGCGATAACGCGCGATAAAGGGAATAGTCGCTCCTTCAGCTGTCAAACTTAGAACGGTATCAATTTGCTTTAAAGTCACTCCCAAATCCTGGGAGATTTTTTCATATTTTTTATCCATGAATCTATTATACCACAAGCTAAACGTTTCAAATTAACTCGTAGAACATTTAAAAAAATATGTAGGGAATAGATTTATATGCTACAGCGCAATAACTTGCACTTAAAGAGCATTGCCACCTTTTTTAACCACTCCATGGCATCAAAAGTATTTAATGGATCAGACATAATAGCCAGTTCTGGAAGATGTTCCTGACCTGGAATAACACATTGACTTTTTAAACTTTTATAATTAATTCCTTTCGTTTCACTCAAGGCACAACACAGAATTAAAAAGCGTTGTGCTCTTTATTTTGTTTTATAATAATAGCGAGAAAGCCTATCACTACTACAAATCACGGGGAGGTGAATAAGTGAGTGGTATAGTCACTACCTCGCATTTTTATAGGTGTCATTCTTTCCATCAAGCACAACTGACTGTGACTAGGAGCACGTAAACTTATAATTGAATAAGCGACTCGTTTGTGAAAGGAAAGGATAGCCAAGGGATCGGCAGACTCAAATTTGGTGAAAGGAGAGCCCTCGTGTTAAAAATTATTTATCCTAATTGTTGTGGTGAAGAATAGCATTTAGATTTCTGTTTCTAATCGTCCAAAATGCGTGTTTTTGAAAAATAAAAAAACCGCAAGCCTGAGCCTGCGGTGAGTGTAATCTTTTTTGAAATTTTTAAACAAAAAAGGAGCATTAAGCTCCCTCCTTTGAAATAACGGACACTTGGCTGGTCGGTGTACCCAGCATCTCAGATACCTTTTTCAAGGTGCGGCAGGAACCTTTCTGCCCTCAAATGTCTTTCTTTAATATTATTCTAGCACTATCTACTTTTTTTGTCAAGTTTTCTCAATCTACCAGACTTAATACGACCTTGTAACTTGTAATCTTGTAAACGATACATGGTCGGAACATAAAAGAAATCGCCACTTTTATGTAACTTAATCGCAACAAGAACATTATTATCAAATCTTTTTACATATTCAAAACTAGCATCTTTCTCTCGTGGATTGACCCCGACGAAATCTGGGTTCCTTAGTATGAGTTCCAGATCTTCGATATGATGAATCACATCATTATGATGCCGTTTCAACATATGACTTCTTAAACCTTCTTTGTTAACTTTAATATCACTAGCTTCAAGAACAATATTAAAAATTTCTTTTACTTCGTCAGTTACCTGACCGATCTTTTTATGTTCCATCATTTCCTCCGTTATTTCACAATTATTATATCATAATCATAGTGTATATTTGGATATATCACGCTCTATTATTCGTTAGATACTCAATTTTAACTTTTCACTTTTCCTCAAAATAATAGTATAATAGAGGTAGAATTTAGAATCGAGGTACACCTATGGCTGTAAAATTTACAAAAACGGACGACTTGGACAAGATGTTTGAAGAGTTTGCTAAACTCCCAGATTTGAAGCAAGTCACTTTCCCTGATGACAAAGAGAAAAAAGCTAAAGCAGAAAAGAAAAACTAGATGACTGCTTTCCAACAACTCCCATCTAGCGTGCTTCAGACTGGGGCTATTTTTCTCTCTATAATCATTGAAGCCCTACCCTTCGTTCTGATAGGAAGTATTGTTTCAGGGCTGATTGAGGTTTATATCACACCTGAAAAGGTTTATCATTTTCTCCCTCGAAATCGTTGGGGGAGAATCTTTTTTGGGACCTTTGTCGGGATGCTTTTCCCTTCTTGTGAATGTGGAATCGTCCCCATTATCAATCGTTTTCTGGAAAAAAAGGTTCCCAGTTACACAGCCGTTCCCTTTCTTGTGACAGCACCTGTTATCAATCCCATTGTTCTCTTTGCGACCTATTCTGCCTTTGGCAACTCCTTCCATATCGCCCTATTGCGAGCTCTGGGTTCCATCGTTGTGGCTGTGATACTTGGGATTTTTCTAGGATTTTTCTGGCAAGAACCGATTCAAAAAGAAGATCGGTTGGCTTGTCATGAGCATGATTTTTCTCACTTGAGCTCTGCAAAAAAAGTTTTTCAGGTCTTTGTGCAGGCCATTGATGAATTTTTTGATACGGGGCGTTATTTGGTATTTGGCTGTCTCTTTGCCTCTGTTATACAGGTCTATGTTCCGACACGGATTCTGACCTCTATCAGTGCAACCCCTCTTTTTGCCATCCTGCTCTTGATGATTTTAGCCTTTCTTCTTTCTCTCTGTAGTGAGGCTGATGCTTTTATCGGATCTTCTCTTCTCTCGAGTTTCGGCTTAGCACCAGTTTTGGCCTTTCTCGTAATTGGCCCAATGCTGGATATCAAAAATATTCTCATGATGAAAAATTACTTGAAAGCACGATTTATCAGTCACTTCATTACGATTGTGACACTCGTTGTCTTAGTATATTCTCTCTTGATTGGAGTCGTCCTATGATTCGATTTTTAGTTTTAGCTGGCTATTTTGAATTGACTATTTATCTCCATCTGTCCGGCAAATTAAACCAGTACATCAACATGCACTATTCCTATCTGGCCTATATTTCCATGGTGCTTTCCTTTATCTTGGCAATCGTCCAGCTGTATATCTGGATGAAGCAAGTCAAAACCCACAGTCATCTGAATAGCCGATTATCTAAAGGAACTAGTATTGCTCTTCTTGCCATTCCAATTGTCGTCGGTTTAACTTTTCCAACTGTTAGCTTGGATTCTCAGACCGTTTCTGCCAAAGGCTATCAATTCCCCTTATCAGAAGGCACGGATCAAGCCATTCAGACAAGTGAAGGGACGACAAGCCAATATTTGAAACCAGATACCAGTTCTTATTTTTCAAAAACAGCCTATGAAAAGGAGATGCGAACTGCGGCGGATAAATACTTGTCCCAAGATAGTATTCAGATCACCAACGAAAACTATATGGAAGTCATGGAGGCTATCTACGACTATCCAGATGAGTTTGAGGGCAAGACAGTCCAGTTCACAGGATTTGTCTATAACGACCCCAGTCATGCCAATAGCCAATTTTTGTTCCGCTTCGGCATTATTCACTGTATCGCAGATTCAGGTGTCTATGGATTGCTGACCAAGGGAAATACCCGTCAGTATGAGAATAACACCTGGATAACAGCCAAAGGAAAACTAGTCAATCACTATCATAAAGAACTCAAACAAAACCTCCCAACCTTGGAAATCGACAGCTTTACCAAAGTCGATAAACCAGAAAATCCCTATGTGTATCGCGTATTTTAAAAAGCAAACTAAATCCATAAAAAACAAAACGAACAAGTTCTCTTCTGAATGACAGAAAAAGAGCCTGTTCGTTTTTTATTAAATAGTCTATAGTAAGATGTCATTTTTGATGTTTTATAACTTTCTTATGTTGTATAAAAATCTATTGACAAATCGCTATCAGACTCGTATTTTTTCCAAGCTAAGCTGAATCCATAATAATCTTCAAATTCAGGGTGCCAGTCATAGTAAAGTGGAATACGACTATATTTTCTTGCAACAACTTCGTCTTCAAATTCTGGAGACTCCCCAGCAGTAATACCAAATTGAAGGCCATTTAGTTCCCAGCTATTGCCCCAAACGTTTTCATCCGAGAGAACATCGATCCATCTCGAGGCATCAATATCAAAATCAGCACACAACTCCAGTTCATAGAATCTTCTACAGTTAATCTCTGAAGGCTTTATATAAAAGGCGCTGTCTACTTGGTACTTTTTATCGCTGACTTGAATCTGTGTGATTTTCATTGGAATCGGAACTCCATTTAATTCTAACCAGAAATAGCCTAAGGGAGTTTTGATAACGTAATATGTTTGCTGAGAGTTAGGTTTAGCGTTTTTAGAGCAAACATCAAGAATTCTTCCCAGCTTAATTAAATTTCTACAAACGATTTTCGAAGTAAATGGGTCGAAATATGAATACCTACGAATGACACATTTTAACTTTTCAACAGGAAAAGTGATATCCTTTGGTAGGGCATGATACTTCTGCACAACGAAAGCAGTTTTTTCAGTATTTTCCTTCCCTACTGGGACAATAACAGCGTGCCCAATATGGATATTTGGGTCATCGCAGATATAAGTATAGCCATTCCCTCCCTCCTGAAACTCAACCACAACAAGATTTAACTCTTGATCTGGATCAAAGAGAGGCTCGACCTTTTCAACTTCTTGGCGTTCATAAAAAGTAAAGCGATCTGCATCTCCGTCTTCGCCAAAAACCATGAAACTACCGCATTTAGGACACTTCCACATATAAAATGACGCCTCTGAAATGTCTTCATAAGAAATTGAATCATTACCATCTTTTTTATTCATGATTTCTACTAACAACTCATCCGAGTATACTGAATAAGCATTTGAATCGGGCGACCTATGGTCGTTCATCGCTTGCCCGCATTTACATGTCCATTTACCCATAAACAACCTCAGTCATGCCCTAATTCTTCAAGAAAAAATTGATTTAGAGCTTTCCAGTTTCTCTTGACGTCAGTAACGCTTTGAACATAGGCATCAAACTCTTGGATATTAGCTAAAATATAATCTTGAATTGACTTAATCGGCTTTATTTCTGCTAATTTTTCAGGTACCAGTACATTCATTTCTTCTTGCGTTTGCATTTACAACCTCTTATTATTTACGCTGCTTCTCCAGCTCGATCATTGATAAGTTCAATTGTTTGGACAATATTACGAAGTATAGGGAGTTGGTGTTGAAAGAGTAGTTGAACTGAACCATACGATTTAAACGGCTCTTGTGTTAAAACTTTAGTCTCCAAGCAACCATTCTCTACAATGTAATCTACAATCAGTTTTACAAAGGAAATCTGTTTGGCATTGAGACTCTCATCCGATAAAAATTTAGAAAAAACTTGATTAGTAGACTCTCTATCCAAACCAATAATCTCACGAACTAATCTAGGAATTGCCTTATTTTCATAATGTTGTTGGTAATCTGACTTGCTGCCTAATTTTTCCCATAGCAATGTTTCAAGTGCAAGCAAATCCTGAGAGGTCAATTTTTCATTATGGTATAACTTAGAAATTGCTTCATCATCTAGATGAGTTTTCAAATAATGTTCAACTTTTTCATTATAAGATCGCAGGTCATTGACCTGTAAATATGGCGTAGTATCATGGACAGTAGAAAGAATATGATCATCAAAATTGACATAATATACAATGTGTTCCGTTTTCCCCAGAAACTGTAGTAAATCTCGAAGCGCAAGGCGTATTTTTTCAAGCCCAGATAAACTAACTTCTTCCCAAAATTCAGGTTCTTGTACTCTCCTGATGACTTCAGCCTGTGCAAAAACCTGTGGTATATTACCAACAGAAGCAAGGGATTTAGCCGTTTTCATAACTTGAGAAATATGGACAGTTGCTGGCTTAGCTAACAGTTGTCCTAACTGTATCTGAAACAACCATAAATCAAATCGTCTCGCCATCTCTTCCTCTTTATTTTCTTCAAAAAGAAGTGAGGAAAGATCTTTCTTGATTGTTTCACTCGTGACTGTCGTCAGATTTTGCCAATTTTCCAACTTCCTATAAGTATAAACTGTATCTAAGACCATACGAACCCTAAAGTCCAACTCATTTAAGCTAACCATACGTTCATGAAGTTCTGTGACGAGTTTCTGACGGTATTCTTTAGCAAACTGATCATCTTGATAATGAAGTCCCTGCAGTTCTCGAATCAAGTCCACCTTGATGTTAAACAAACGTTGAGTCAGAGAAACTATGTGACGACCATCTCCCTCTCGTGGATCAGCTTTGAAATATTCAAAATTATCACCATAATCAAATACCAAGAAATTTTCCTTATCCTGCTCAGGTCCAAATAAGTCTTTACAAAGACGGGTTCCTCGACCAATCATCTGCCAAAACTTGGTTTTAGAACGTACTTTCTTGAAAAAGACTAAATTAACAACCTCAGGTACATCAATACCTGTATCCAACATATCAACAGAAATTACAATTTGAGGGTATTTCTCCTTAATTTTAAAATCGTCAATTAAGGTTTGATAATGCTTAATACTATAATCAATCACTTGAGCATAATCGCTTCCTTTTTCCTGATAGCGTTCGTTAAAAATATCTCTGATGTATTCAGCATGTCGATGGTTTTTAGCAAAAATAATGGTTTTACCAATTTCGTCACCTGAAGCTGTCTGAATTCCTTTTGTCATTAGTTCATCTAGAACAATTTCGACTGTATTTCTATTAAAAATAGAGGTATTAAAATCTGCAGGATCAATATCTTTTTCAGAACTACCATCTTCAAATTTGCTATCAAAATATTCTTTTTCGTCTGGGGATAAATCATCGTAATGTAGACCATCTGTTGGTAGTTTCAACTTAGTTTCAATCGAATGATAAGCTACTAAATAACCATCTTTTACAGCCTCTTCCAAATCGTATGCGTATGTTGGAACGCCATTCTCTAAGTTAAAAAAACCGTAAGTATTTTTATCCAAATCTTGACGTGGGGTGGCAGTTAATCCTACAATTCTTGCATCAAAATAATCAAAAATTGATTTGTATTTCTGATAAATAGAACGGTGAGATTCATCAATTATGATGAGATCAAAGTGTCCAACAGTGAAGGGGCGTTGATTCACTTCTTCTTGATCACTAATCGCTCCTATCATGGTCGGATAGGTTGAAAAAACCATTCGACTAGATCGAGCGCCATCTTTATCCTCTAAAAAATTACAAACTGAAAGATCTGGAAGTAATTTCCTAAATGAGTCATAAGCTTGCTTAACCAGGGAAGTTCTATCAGCCAAGAAAAGAACATTTTTTACCCAATTATGACGTGACAGGATATCAACTAGAGAAACAGCTGTACGAGTTTTCCCAGAACCAGTTGCCATAACCAAGAGTGCCTGTCTGCGATTATTAGAGAATGTTTCACAGACACTTGTAATCGCATGTTTCTGATAATGACGTCCAGAAATATCGTCCCTAATTTTGCTAGAGATATCCTCGAGAGGTTTTTGCATGTGACGTCGGTCCATCAAAAGTTGCAACTCTTCTTGAGAGTAGAAACCTGCAATCTGGCGACGATTAAGACCATCAAGTATGTAATGCTTTAAACCATTGGTAATAAAGCAAATTGGCCTATAACCGATTTGTTTCTCAAGAGCTTCAGCATATTCCTTGACCTGCACCTCCCCTACTTCTGGATTCACAGATGCCTTTTTGGCCTCAACAATTGCTAGAATTTTCCCATTTTTACCATAAAGAACATAGTCACAATATCCAGTTCCTGTACCATGCTTCAAACCATGAACAGCTACCTCAACACGACAGTTTTTCTCAAATGTCCAACCTGCTAAACGGAGATCGATATCAATAAAGAGTTTTCTTGTCTCTGCTTCAGATAGTTGATCGATATGGAAAGGTACATCTTGACGTAGAGCTGCTGTCTCACGTTTTTCAGTATAAGCCTCTTGAACAGCTAATGAGTGACTAGCCATCTGTTCATCGAAATCAGGAAGGTTTGGCAAACTGTTTTGTAATTTCGCCATAGATTGTGGTGTTTCTCGAAACTTGATATTTGCTGAAAGTGGCAATAAATTCTCGTCGAAAGAACGTTCCACAAACTCGTTACTGTAGCAGTAATCAATAAAATTAACAAACTGATACAAATGATGCAAAGCCAAAATAGCTTCTCGTTCCTTAATCTCTCCGCCATGGGCTGCATGATTACCCCAACGTATCAAGAGAACCATCTGACTATGAAGTTCTGAATCTACGATTTCTCTGAAGTCATCATCCCACACTAATGAAGATAAGGTAGCACGATAAGGGGCTTCTAAGTAGGAATCATGGCTATAAATCCAATGAACAGCCTGCTCCAAGGCACGACGAGCCATGAAAGCTGTCGCTACAGTAGATGTCGCAATCATACTTTCAGCTTCTATACAGGGCTTTGAAAAAGATTTATACTCTTCGTTATTTAAAAGAAAATCAAAATTTCCCATTCTTCTCTCACTTTGAATAAATAGATAGCTATATTATACTAGATTTCAAGCTATTTCTCCACAGTTTTATAACTATCTGACAAGCAAATTGTGATTTGTCGACCTGAGCTACAAAGTCTGCGAATTCGTTTTGGAGATCTAGAGGGGGGAGGGGGATGGAAATATCTTGTAATTCCTTTGCATTTATATTAGCTTGATTAACAGCACCTTTCGCGATGTTCCTTAGAAACTTCTTTGTACTAGGAAAATTTAAAAATTCGGATAGATATCTAGGGTTTAAAATATTATTATTTGTTCTAATACGAATAATGTAACCTGCAATAACCATATCAAAATCTAATTCATAAATACATGTTTTCCCAACTAATTCAATACTATTTGTACGATTAAATAGTATATCCCCTTTTCTTACTACATACTTTTCTAAGTCTTTTTCTGGAATATCTATATATTTTAAATTCTGTATATTCAACTTACCATTTTCAGTTATATTATTCATTCTTAAATATCCATACTTACCATTAATAGTCGCTGGTAAACTCGTTCCATATCGGACTTCATCAACTAATTCTCCTAGTCTCTTTAATGAAAAGTCACTTAATATAAACATCTCGTTAAATCGGGATTTTACAAGGTTTGAGAGTAATTTAGATTGATGCCTTCTTTTTAAAATCTGATTATCTAAATTCTCTAACTTTTGTATAATCATTTCTTGAACATCAATATTTTCATGAAACGTAACTTCAAACTCCGAAAATTGAGTTTTATTGATGATTGGTACAACGGGCGCATTGGAAATAAAATCTAATTTAGATTTATTATATAGCAATAAATATGCTAAATATTTAGATAAAATTAATTCATTCGGAACAATTGCATTAATTTGTTGATTAAATGATAATTCAGATTCAGAAATCATAACTTTTCCAATTATACCTATACAAGTTACTAATACCGAATTTTGGGGGACTATTCTTGCATTGTTTCGTGCATTCTCAGATATATAATTTTTATTCCCTTTTGATGACGAAATTTCATCTATAGTTTTAAAGTCATCTGGTTTTATAAAAGGGATATCATTGCTATCATAAAATTCTAATATTTTTTTACTAGGTGTATTTCCTGTAATAATTTTTCCAAGTTTATCCAACTTCACTTTCTTCACGCAACCACCTCCTCGAAATATCGGGATTTGCATTTAAGAGATAAATTTTTGGTGTGAATGTTTAACGTTACTTTGGTTAACCATTGCATAGGCAAGGGTTGTATCAATTTTGCTATGACCTAGTAGTTTTTGGACTTGTTCAATAGGCATTCCTTTATCAATAGCCTTTGTCGCTAAAGTTCTTCTGAATTTATGTGGATGAACCTTTTGTATTCCAAGTTTTTGTCCTAACTTTCTCAATCGAATCTCTACACCGGCAATCCCAAGTCTCTGGGCTTTCCCAACTAACGTTACAAAAAGAGCAGAATGGTTATCTTTTCTATCATTGAGATAGTTTCTCAAATGAATTTTCGTACGAGCATCAAAATATACTGGTCTCTCCTTTTTACCTTTCCCAAATACAACACATTCACGATTTTCAAAATCGATATCAGAACGATTCAACTGGACAAGTTCACCTACACGCATACCTGTTGATGCTAATAAATCTATCATTGCCAAATCTCTTAAATTTTCACAGTTATCCCTCATAATTTCCAGATGTTCATCCGTATAAGTTTCTTTCACAGTTTGTTCTGTCTTAATTTTTTTAATCCTTCGAATAGGGTTCTTGATAATATATTCCTCTTGCTCAAGCCAAGCAAAAAAAGAGGACAATATACGCCGAATATTGTCCAAATTCGCCTTACTACAATCCTTTTCAGACTGATAATTTGCTAGATAACTTCTCAAATCATCTGTTGTCAGTTGTGTCACAGACTCCTTAATATGATGAAACAAATTTTCAATTGTTCTCTGATAATAACGTATTGTTTTTACGCTACAGCCCTCCACCTGCTTAGCAGTTATGAATAGTTGCAACAGATTATTATTCGAATGCTTTTGCTTCTTTTTTCCATCCACTAGATGTCGTTCTAAACTTTCTCGCAATGCTAGTAATTGTTCATTGTTTAAAAGTGGTAACATTTCTTGTATGATAATTGTAACTTTTGATTCCATAAATTCTCACTTTCATTATTACTCATCAATAAAAAGAGACAATATCAGTTTCTGCATTTCAGAATTCTAATATTGTCTGTTCATTTATTTTCTAATACTCATTCAAATCTAACAAACTAGCTTACTTTTCGACCTTTCCTCTGATAGAATGCTGAGAAACCCATTTAGAGTAGCTTATCATTTTTTCATCAGTTAAAGCTTCTACCGCTATAGTCACACACATATCAACCGCTTCTTCAACAGTTACAGAAAAAAGATAGCCATTTAATTGTAGAAATTTGACCAAAACGAAGAAAGCAGTTCGTTTATTAGCATTAGCAAAAACATGCTTCTTTATCAATTGGACAAATAGTATCGTTGCTTTATCAAAAATTGTTGGATAAAGAGGTTTACCAAAAACAAATTGTTCTGGTAAGTTCACAATCATATTTAATGCTGAAGGACTAACTGTTTGAACTTGCTCATTTGGAGAATATCGTTGAATTGCTAAAGCATTGATTTTTTCAATTTGCTTTTCTGTTAGATAGACTGTCATTTTTCCACCAAAGCTTTGAAAACTTCATCATATTCATCAAAAATTGTATCCAGTTTCAAGTCAAAGTCATCATCAGAAACATAAGAAATCTGATGTCCAGACTCTTCGGGAGTAAAGATAATTTCACCACTTGGTAACAATTTCGCTTCGTATTTAACACCACTTGGAATATTGAACTCGCTTGGAATGGTAATCGTAATTGAATTTCCTTGTTTTCTTGTTTTTACGACCATCTGATTTCCTCCTTTGAAGTATTATAACAAATAATTACCGTAATTACAATGACAGAATATCAGCCAAAATACTCCTGCATAAGAGATTTCTTCAAAGTTTCAAGTTCTTCTAGTGATTTTTGAATTGCCAATTGTGATTTGTCTACCTGAGCCACAAAGTCTGCGAATTCGTTTTGGAGGGAAAGAGGGGGGAGGATGAAATCTAATTCACCATATTGTTTTGCATTGATATTTGGTTGCGCAACTGCATTCTGAACTTTAGCAATAAAATCATTATAGAACTTCGTATTTGTAAAATGATAAACGAAAACAGGGTTTACTAATGACAAATTAGGAATTAGTCTAATCAAGTATCCCGCATATTGTGCTGGACCATACTTCTCTTTTGAATATAAAAAAGTTTTTCCAACTGTAGCTCCACTTCTAGCGAACAATATATCCCCAGTATTTAATAAATATTTTTCGTCATAATGGCTAGGTGATTTTTTGTCAATTTTCAAGTTTCCACATTCATCAATATCAGTTATACGAATATATCTTAATCCTGAAAAGTCAATTGCTGATGCCCCTGATCCGTAAGCCAATTTTTCTACTGATATATCCTTTAACTTACATCTTCTCCATCTCATTTCATTAAAAACAGGATCCCCAAACATCTCGTTAAATCGGGATTTGACGAGCGAGTTTAGCTCTTTTAATTGACATTTTCTTTTAGTAATAAGTTTTTTAATTATATTAAGAATACAGATAATGTTCTCTTGTTCTTCGATACGTAATAATTCTAATTTTAGATCAAGTAATATATTTTTATTTAAATGTGGAATTGTTGCACCTGTTGAATGATACCGTAAATACTGCGATTTACTTTCCAAAAAAACTCCCAAATATTCTGATATAATCTCGTCTTTGTATTGTTCATTCTTTTTTAAGACCATAATAGTGCTACCGACAGCTCCCGATAGTCCGTAGCCAATTGTTCCTGCATTAGCACCATCCCAAGCTATCAGAACATCATCTAGAAGTGCTTCAGTCATATTTAAACTTTCAGTAAATTTTAGATTATTGTCATTTCTCAAATCATCTATTTGAATATAACGTTGACTTAGAATCGTTTGTTCATCAAGTATAGTGGCTTTCTTACCTTTTTTGAGAGTTACCACTTCCTCCAACTTCACTTTTTTCATATATTCATCTCCCTACTTGAGTAATTCTTCTAACTCTGCTAAGCCAGCTTGAATTTCTTTTTCTAGATCATTGATTTTCTTTAAAATGACTTCTGTTGGTTCATACTCAACTTTTTCATACTCGATTTCTTTGTATTTATTGATAGATAAATCATAATCATTATCCTTTATCTCATCTACTGGAACAAAGAAAGACTGGTCCGTTCTCTGACGTTCTGCTTCTTTTTCAAGTTGATGGAAACGTTGAATAATATCTGGGATATCATTATCGCTGATAGGCTGACGTTTATCATCTAAACTCAGACCGTCTGCTTTCATATCGTAAAACCAAACCTTATCCGTCCCACCATTTCCAGTCTTAGTGAAGATTAGGATAGCAGTTGAAACCCCTGCATAAGGCTTGAAAACACCACTTGGCATTGAGATTACAGCATCTAATCTATGATTCTCAACAATTTCCTCACGAATTCCTTTATGGGCTTTAGAAGAACCGAAGAGGACACCGTCAGGTACAATAACCGCTGCACGTCCCCCTGGTTTCAAGGTACGCAAGAAAAGGGCAAGGAAAAGCAATTCTGTCTTTTTTGTTTTTACAGTAGCAAGGAGATCATTTGAAGTTGAATCGTAATCAAGTGACCCTTTAAATGGAGGATTTGCTAAAACCAAAGTGTATTTATCTGCTTCTTCATTATCTTGAGATAGTGAGTCGAGATAACTAATTTGTGGATTTTCCACTCCATGCAGCATCATGTTCATTGCACCAAGTCTAAGCATAGTTGTATCCGTATCATTTCCATGAAACATATTGTTATGAAAATGGTTGATATTATCTGGATTGGTTTCCCATTCATCTCTCTTACGCTTTAAGTAACGGCTAGCAGAGACTAAGAAACCAGCAGACCCCATAGCAGGATCTGAGATGATATCTTTGATAGTTGGTTGCATCAACTCAACCATCATATCGATGATGTGCCGAGGTGTACGAAATTGTCCATTTTTACCAGCGGTTGACAATTTTGATAGCAGATATTCATAGATATCGCCAATATCATTAATCCCCTGTGTGTCACTATCAAAGTTTAAATCTGAACCTCTAGTTGGAAATTCATCTAATATAGAAATCACCTTTTGTAGTGTAGCAGGTTTATTTATTTGAAAGATAGCTTCACGCATATAACGTGAAAAAGCTGTATCGTCAGTATCTCCCTTAAGATTTTTAATAAATGGAAAAATCTCCTGAGTCATTAAACGATAGACTTCCTGAGCATCTCCAATGTTTTTAAAGGTCGACCAACGGTATTCAGGTTTGTCTTTTGGAAAAATTCCCTCATAAGGAATCCCTAGAAACTCAGCATCGCTTTCGCGTCCAAGTTCAACACTATCCAAATCCTTCATAAACAGAAGATAAGTCAATTGTTCAATATTTGTTAGAGGATTTGCGTTACCTTCAGTCCAAAGCATTTCCCACAACTGATCAATTTTATTTTTTAATTCACCTGTAATCATATAATCTCTTTTCTTTATTTTTTAAAGTTATTAATATCCCTATTTTAACAGATTTCGAACAAAGCTTCAATTAGGTTTATATCTATAAGAATTTCTTCCAAAAATAAAAAAAGCAAACACAAAATATGGTTCACTTTTTAAACATCCTACTCTCCATCATTCCAATTCCGAGCAATTAATTCATCCTTCTGGAGTTGGTCTACCAGTTCTTCAACGGAGTCAAATTTGACCATTTCTCGGACACGGTCTAACCAGTAGACAATGACTGTTTCACCGTAAATGTCATCTGAAAAATCAAAAATATTGACTTCAAAACGTGGCTCTTCTCCATCAAAAGTAACATTTTTCCCGACACTCGCCATTCCACGATATCTTTTACGCTGCACTTCAATATCGACTACGTAAACACCATCTGCTGGCATATAGGTTCGATCTCTTAAAACTAAGTTTGCTGTTGGGTAACCGATAGTCCGTCCACGTGCATTGCCATGAACAACCATTCCACGTGACGGTAGAGGAGTGCCAAGTAAATGACCAGCTTCCCTGACATCTCCATCAAGAATAGCTTGACGAATACGAGTAGAACTAATTTTCCCCTTTTCATCCTCAACAGGAGGAACAATGATGATTTCTCCATCAAAATAGTCCTTCAAATCATCCGCAGTTTTCTTATCAGAACCAAACGTGTAATCAAATCCCGCTACAATAATCGCTGGTTTTAATGCTCTAACATAGGTATCAAAGAACTCTTGCCCCGTTAAACTAGCAAATTTACTACTAAAGTCAAGTAGGAAAAGAGCCTCTACTCCGTGCCATTTCATCTTATGTTCTCGTTCTTCATGGCTAACAATATGAAGCATTAATTCTGGCTTGTAAGGTTGCAAAGCAAGCTTAGGGGACTCTGTAAAGGTCATCACAACAACTGGAAGATAATCTTTCATCGAAGCCTTACTAGCTACTTCAAAAAGCTTCTGATGTCCCTTATGAATACCGTCAAAATAGCCTAAAACAAGAACTGTTTTATCCGGTACTGCGATGTCTTTTTCATTTTTTATAGGTACTGTTGTAATCATGAAACTATTATATCATAGAGAAAGCCTTTTCGCTAAAAGGAAAGCCCAAATGTCGTTTTTTGCGCCTGAACTGACCTTAAAAAATCATTCAAGATGTTAGTTTTAAAAAATAGCATCCCCTAAGAGATGCTATCGTTTGGTAACTAGTCTACTGTTTCTTCCAAATCTTTTAACTTGACCGAAACAATTTTTGAGACACCTGATTCTTGCATAGTCACTCCATAGATAGAATCAGCCGCTGCCATGGTTCCCTTACGGTGGGTCACAACGATAAACTGGCTGTCCTTGTCAAATCGATTGAGGTAATCCCCAAAACGTTTAACATTGGCTTCGTCCAGCGCAGCCTCTACCTCATCCAAGATAACAAACGGGATAGTCTTAACTCGAATGATAGAGAAGAGCAAAGCAAGAGCTGATAAGGCTTTTTCACCACCACTCATGAGGTTAAGCGACTGGATTTTCTTACCTGGAGGTTGAACAGAAATCTCCACACCAGCTGTTAAAAGGTCACCCTCAGTCAATATCAAGTCTGCCTGACCTCCGCCAAACATCTGTTTGAAGGTCACTTTAAAGGACTCACGAATAGCTTCAAAAGTTGATTTAAAGCGTTCCTTGACCTCATCATTCATCTCTGTAATGGTCTCAAGGAGCAGGTTTTTCGCTGACAAAATATCATCTCGCTGGCTATTGAGGAAATCCAGACGGCTGTGAACTTCTTCGTACTGTTCAATAGCATCCAAATTGACAGGACCCAGTGAGCGAATAGCCTTCTCTAAATCCTGCACCTCTTGCTCTGCCAGATTGAGGTTTTCCAATTCATGTGCCTTTTCTAGTGCTTCAGTATAGCTAATCTGATACTGGTCTGTTAATTGACTTTGTAAATGGCGTAAGCGCTCGCTGACCTTTTCTTTCTTAGCTTCAGCACGTGTTTGCTTACGAATCCACTCTTCATTCTGCTGGCGGGCCTGATCCAAATGACTAGCAATATCATCCAGTTGACCTTCAATATCATCTAATTCAAACTGCTTACGAATCAAACCTTGTTGGAGGTTTGTTTTCTGCATTTTGGCTTCTTCAGCCTGTTGACTGAGCAATTCTGTATCAACTTTCTCAAGATTGTCAACCTTTTCTTGAAGAAGGCGCTGGATTTCCTCTTGTTCGATATCTAAATTGTCCAATTCTTTGCCTAAACGCTCAATATCCGCAACTTCGTAACGTTTTTGCCCTTGTAGTTCTGTCTTAAGCAAGCGAGCTTGCGCTACCTGTTCTTGCAAGTTTTGATAGCGTTCTTGGATGGCATTTTTGTTAGACTTAATCTCGTCAATCTCAGCTTCCAGATTTTGCTTGTCACTGGCAATAGTAGCAAGGCGTGCTTGGCATTTTTCCTTATCTGCTTGCCAATCTCCGTCAGAAAGACGATCTAATTCCTCTTCTTGGAGTTTCCAAAGAGTTTCTAGCTCTTCAACTTGCTGACTGGTCTGCTGATAAGCGAGGGACAAGCCTTGCTCCTGAATACGAGCCTGCTCACCCTGAGATTTGATGGCTTCTAATGATTCGGTCAATCTAGCCATCTGGTCTTGCAAGGTCTTCAAACTCGCTTCTTCAGAACGCAAGCTTACTTCTTCTTCAGCAATTTCTTTTTGTAATTGCTCCAGTTCTGGCTTGATGAAAATGCTGTTATTCTGGCGATTAGCTCCACCTGCATAGGAACCACCTGTGCGCAACTCTGTGCCGTCCAAAGTCACCATACGAACCTGATAACGAACTTGGCGAGCTGCTGCACGCGCATGTTCCACGGTATCAAAAATAGCTGTTGTGGCTAGCAAGTTCTTGAAAATGGTTTCCAGTCTAGTATCAAATGTCACCAACTCATCTGCCATGCCCAGAAATCCTGGACTTGCAGCGATAGAATCTTGATTCTGGCTAGAAATCGTACGAGCCTTGATTGTTGTCAAAGGAAGGAAGGTTGCACGACCAGCTCTGTTTCGTTTAAGGAAATCAATGGCTTTGGTTGCCGACTCTTCATCTTCTACGATGATATGCTGACTGCTGGCTCCAAGAGCAATCTCTAAGGCAGTTTGATAATGCACATCAAAGGTCAGGTGCTCACTAACAGCACCAACTATTCCACCAAGGCGGTCTTTTTCTTGGAGGACACTCTTAACACCTGCATAAAAGTTACTATGATTTCTCAGGATATTTTCCAAACTCTGAGCTCTCGCCTGCTTGTTTTTGAGATTATCCAGACGGTCAAAGAGTTGGCTTTGTTGAGCTTGATAGGAAGCTTTCTGCTCCTCTTGCTCCTTGGCAATAGCTTGGTAGTCGGCCAATAATTTTTGAACCTGCTCCTTAGCAGTTTCAAGCTCCGCCTTTTGCTGACTAGCCTTCTCTTTAGCTGTAGCCAGCTGTTCTTTCAGCTTTTCTAGTTGATCTGCTTGTTTTTGAGAAAGTTGACGACTATTTTCCAACTCATTCTCGATGCGAGTCAGTTGGTTTGAGACATCAGCTTCTTCTTGTAAAAGCGCCACAAAGCGTTCACGTAAGATCTCAATCATCTGATCAGGATCATCTGAAAAAGCCAGTAATTCAGCTTCTAAACGATTGAGTTTTTGATTATTTTGGACTAGATTTTCTTCTAAGAGGGCTAAAGAGCTTTCTTTTTCAGTCTTTTCCTGACTTAGAGTATTTCTCTTATCCTCCAGAGCAGCCAAACGAGCTTGTGCTTCCTGTTGATTCAGAGCTACTTGCTCAGATTCCAGTTTCGATAGGGCTAATTTTCTCTCTAAATCACTAATCAGACTGGTCAAATCCATCAAACTGACTTGGTCTTTGGCCATTTCAGCCTGTAAATCTTGGCGTTGCTTTTTAAGAGTTTGATTTTCTTCTTCTAATTTTTCACGCTTTTGATAATAACTAGTCAATAGTTCCTGAACCTGTGCCAACTCTTCTTCTGTCGAATCTAGTTCAGCCTTATTTTCCTTGATTTGGGCAACCAGCACGTCTAAATAAATAGCCTTGCGTTTACCTTCCAAATCTAGAAACTTACGGGCATTTTCAGCTTGCTTTTCAAGAGGCTTGATTTGATTATCCAACTCATAGATAATGTCCTCTAAGCGGTCTAGATTATCCTGAGTTTGTTGCAATTTGCTCTCAGTCTCTTTTCTACGAGTTTTGTATTTCAAAACTCCAGCAGCCTCTTCAAAAATAGCTCTGCGTTCTTCAGGCTTGGAGTTGAAAATCTCCTCAACCTTCCCTTGGGAAATGATAGAGAAGGAATCTCGTCCCAATCCAGTATCCAAGAAAAGATCATGAATATCACGCAGACGGACTTTCTTGCCGTCAATCTTGTATTCGCTATCTCCACTACGATAGATATGGCGTTCTACCCTGATTTCTTGACCTGCATCCTTGATAAATCCGTCATGATTATCCAAAGTCACAACTACAGAAGCATAATTGAGCGGTTTGCGACTTTCAGTTCCAGCAAAGATAACATCCGGCATCTTGCCACCACGGAGACTCTTGATACTTGACTCCCCCAAGGCCCAACGCAGACTTTCTGTAATATTGGACTTTCCAGATCCATTGGGTCCAACAACTGCCGTCACACCTTGGTCAAAGACAACCTTGGTCTTATCAGCAAAAGACTTGAATCCCTGAATTTCGATTTCCTTTAAATACATGAATCCAGCCCTTTCTCAACGGCATTTTTGGCAGCTTCCTGCTCTGCTAGTTTCTTAGAACGACCTTGACCTTGACCAATGCTCTTACCTTCGACAAGAACTTCTACATCAAAGACCTTATCGTGGGCAGGACCCGTTTCAGAAATCACCTGATAACGAATAGCCACATCCCCATTGACTTGAAGTAACTCTTGGAGATGGGTTTTGTAGTCTGTAATCATCTCAAACTCGCCTGCTTCAACCTTAGGAATCATGACTTGATAGATAAATTCTTTGACCTTGGCCACATCCTTGTCCAAAAGAAGGGCACCAAGAAAGGCTTCAAAGGCATCACCAAGAATGGTATCACGATTGCGACCACCAGATTTTTCTTCCCCTTTACCCAACTTGATAAATTGATCAAACTGGCAATCACGCGCAAAACCAGCCAAACTCTCCTCGCGGACAATCATGGCACGGAGTTTAGACAAGTCACCCTCAGGTTTTTTAGGATATTTTTTATACAGATATTCTGAAATCAATAACTGTAGAACAGCGTCTCCTAAAAATTCCAAGCGTTCATTGTGTGAAATTTTTAAGAGGCGGTGCTCATTGGCATAACTCGTATGAGTAAAGGCAGTCTCCAGTAAATTTTTGTCTGCAAATTCGATTGCAAAATGGTTCTTTAGTACAGTTTGTAATTCTTTCATACCAACCTCTTTCTAACTGATAACAGTCCTTTTTATTATATCAAAAAAAGCCCCCTGAGTCACTCTAAAACGGGACTGGAAGAGATTTGGGTATTCTTTAGAATAATGTTTTCAGTTTTAGAGGCAAATTTGGGGAAAGATAAAGAAAAAAGCCCTATTAAAGGCTTTTTTAGGATGTTTACATCCACCCTGAGGGAATCGAACCCCCATCTCAAGAACCGGAATCTTACGTGATATCCATTACACTAAGGGTGGAAACTTGTTTTATTATAACAGAAATTTGCTCTAATAACAAGTTTTTTCTGGCCAAATAGCCCGTCTTAGTGGGAAGCATCCCCATTCCAAATAGAGTTTTTCACGATAACATAATCAACGTGTTTAAGGTCAGCAACCTGACGTCCACCTGCATAAGAAATAGCACTTTGAAGGTCTTGTTCCATCTCAGTTAAAGTGTCTTGTAAATGACCTTTAGCAGGCAGCAAGATACGTTTGCCTTCCACATTTTTGTATGCACCTTTTTGATATTGTGAAGCTGAACCATAGTACTCTTTGAACTGTTCACCATCAACTTCAATCGTTTTTCCTGGACTTTCGATGTGTCCTGCAAAGAGGGAACCAATCATGACCATGCTGGCACCGAAGCGGATAGACTTGGCAATATCACCGTGAGTACGAATTCCTCCATCAGCAATAATCGGTTTACGTGCAGCCTTAGCACACCAGCGAAGAGCAGCCAATTGCCAACCACCTGTACCAAAACCAGTCTTGACCTTGGTGATACAAACCTTACCAGGACCGATACCAACCTTAGTAGCATCCGCACCAGCATTTTCCAATTCACGCACAGCTTCTGGTGTTCCCACATTTCCAGCAATAACAAAAGTATCTGGCAATTCTTTCTTGATGTGTAGAATCATTGAAATCACGCTATCTGCATGACCATGAGCGATGTCAATCGTGATATATTCTGGAGCATCAGCCTTAAGCTGGCTAACGAAATCATACTCATAGTCCTTAACACCGACAGAGATAGAAGCAATAAGTCCTTGATCGTGCATTCGTTTAATAAAAGGAATGCGCCCCGCTTCATCAAAACGATGCATAATATAGAAGTAACCACCTTTAGCCAGTTGCTCTGCTACATTTTCATCTAAAATCGTCTGCATATTAGCTGGCACAACAGGTAGTTTAAAGGTGTGCTTTCCTAAAGTGACACTTGTATCCGCTTCTGCACGGCTTTTAATGACACATTTATTTGGAATCAATTGAATATCTTCGTAATCAAAAATTGGAAATTCATTTAACATATCGATGTCTCGTTTCTTTTGTAATGACCTACCTATGCTCTCGCATCACTACGCCTTTTCCGACGTTTCCTTAATTAATTATAAATCAAAGTACAGTTTTTGTCAAATAATTTTATAATTTAAATTATATCGTTCGGGTTTTACTTATATCAAAGACAAAAAAGAGGAGAGATTATTTTCTCCCCACTTCTTTAGTAATATTACTTTTAAATATTTCTTCGGAGTTTTCCAGCATTTCACAAAATTCACGATAAGATGAAGACTTCTGAGGAATTTGGATAGACCATTTCTTCAACAAAGCTCCATAACCTGCTAGCTTTCCTATCTCATTATCAACAACCTTGTCCTTGCTCGGAAAAACAAGACCAGCCTTCTCAGCTTTCAAAATATAAGAATAGGAAATCAGCTGGAATAAGTCCTCACGGTTGATTCCTTTTTCAGTCAATTCCAGTTTTTTATACTTGGCATCTAATACTATTTTAAGCTCTTCTTGATAAAAATCTGGATATACTTTCCGTTTCCCAACAGAAAATACCGAAATACCGTCCGTCTTATCCTTATTTCTAGGATGTATGAAATCTTTTGGCAACAAGGTATGAACATATTCTTCCCAAAGCCAAGCAACATCAAAGAGAATGCCATGAATTTTTTGCTCTTGATATCCAAAACCGTGCTTTTCTCTGTTTAATATCATCAGACAAAGTTCTTGTAACTTTCTGTACTCGTGAAAGTATGCATGACGTATAGGTTTAGATTGATTTCCCCGAATAATCTTAACACGATCAGCTAGTTTATAAGAAGGAGTTACCCGCACGATTTCTGCTACATTTTCACGACTAGCCAAGAGATTATCAAGAACCCCTTGACCAATGCTTTTCTGGTTCTTAATGTATTCAATAGTGTGACGGACCAACTGCATGAGGGGATTATCATAGGTGAACTCTCTCGTTGTGTAGGCAATATTTCCCGTGAAAGGAAGGTTTTTCTTGAGATGGTTTCTTACATCAATCACTCCCTTAACATGAGTGTCATTATGAGAAAATCTCTGGTATTCCTTATAAAGACCTTTTCGAATTGCAGCTTGTAGATACTTAGGGAAGAGATACATCAAAAGTTGATAAAGCCTCTCTTCAAGAGACAAAGCAACATCTAAACTAGTGAGATTGATATGAAGAACCTTGTGTAAGAGATAATGCAAAAAATGGTCATTACTCTCATCAGAAAAGCGAGAGGCAATTGTTAATCTTTCCTGACCACACCCCAGAAAACCAACCACATTTCCAGTCTTGATTTTCTGATTAACTGTTTCAAAGATTTTTTGGTCCTTCTCTAAGTCAGGAGAATTTTTCAAATCATTTGGAAAAATAAAGATATTGTCCTCTTTAGAAAGGTTATCTAGTGTTCTATCAAGAAGTGCTTGACTTAGTTTGGGATATTCTGCGACAAAGCCTTCCTTAGCAATTCTATGCTGATTATCAGTTATCCGCATCATCGTCTTCATCGCCTTCATGGTCATCAGCTACTGCCTGATCTTTTTGCTCATTCTTTGTCAGATCAAATGCTTTTTTCAATGTACCCAGAGTTTCAGCCTCTTCATAAGAACCTCGTAAGTAATCTTCCAAAAGCGGTTTGAGGTAATCAGACCAAAGTAATTCATAATCATAATCCAACTCTTTTAAATTACGGAAATAACTTGGTCCGATATGATAATGACTGTTTAACTCCTGAACGTTTTCAATAGCAGCGTTCAAGTTTCTTAAACGTTTTTTCGCTTCTTCCTCATGTCCATCTAGTTCGTTATCTAGAATGTATAACTGGCTTTCAGCAGTAACTTCAACAAAACGGAAACGACGGCGCATAGCAAAATCAAAGGTGTCCACTGAACGGTCAATATCATTCATAGTTCCGATAATATAGACATTTTCAGGGATATAAAATTTCTCATTAGTCTCATGTAAATTAGCATACTGAGTAGAAACACATCCCTTTTCACCACGATAGCCAGGGTCAATAGAGAAAAAGAGTTCACCAAAAATCTTAGAAATCTCACCACGATTAATCTCATCGATAATGAAAACGAATTTCTTGTCTGTTTCAACCTCTTCTGGAGAAATATAGTCTTTCAAAGCAAATCTTTTCTTTAAAGTTTCAAGGACTTTTTTTCCTTGGTTATGATAATAGGGCTGTTTCAGATAGTTTTCATCTTTATATAGTTCATAAACATAAGATTTTGTTAAGACAGTTCCTTGGGATTTAGTTTCATAATTGATATTAAAATTATTTCGACTATTTACTGTTAGATAGGAAAATTCTGTCAAATATTCTTTTTCATCTCTGTTATTTACATACTCAAGATAAAGATCCCAAGCTTCATCAAAATTATCTTGACCTCCAATCTTCTTAGAATCTATAGCATTCTGACAAAACTTCTTAAAAATACCATCTTGTAATTTAAACTCGATAGCTCCATCCCCATTGGATACTGGGCGCAAACCCTCGACAAAATCCGTGTAGTCATACGAAGGATGAAACTGAACAAAGCCGATTTGATCTTCGTTGCCATCCGTTAATTCTTTAGCAATTTCTTTAGCAAGATAAGTTTTTCCCGTGCCAGGAGCACCGCGGAGGATGAGGTTTTTGGATTTTCTTAATTTATCTAAATAATCGTTAATATTTTTATTCATAACAACCTTCTCTATATTTTTTCTGTATGTACCATTTAGAATAGATTTATACAAATTGATACGTTCTGAATTTCTATCCCAGTTGATGGTTTGTCTTGCACCTTTTTTACCTTGGTATTCCCATCCACCATCTACTTTCAACCAATTAACACCAATACAATGTTTAAACTCTGTTTTTGTTTCATCAAAGTAATATGTTTTCACACATTGTCCAATACCCAAAATTTTGTTAAATCCTGAGGTAGCTATTATATAATCATTTATTTTTATGTCATGTGCAAACTTCCAAATAAATAAATTTCTCTGCTTTCCTTGCTTCAATTCTTCAGGATTATTGTAATCTAAAATATTAGATAAATTAGAATCAAAATCTATACAAGCTATATTTTCTTCTTTAAATAAAGACCAAACTTTTCCACCTCCTCCTGCAACTATCATCCAATAATTTAATTTTTCTTCCATTTTGTAGCTCCATTTTCATATTATAGGCTAGTTAGTATTTAATATTTCAAAGCTCTATTTCACATATAGAATATCACATCTATATAAAAAAGAAAAGAAATTCTAAAGAAAAGTCCAGTGTTAGGAGCTTTAATGTCTCTTAACGCTAGACTTCTTCTACATTCTAATAATACTCTCCCTGACGGTAGTCCCATGAGTTAAAGGTGTCTGACAGGTGCATTATAATCTTATCAATGTCAAGCCCTTTACGGATTACAACTGGAGCTGGTGAAGTTGATCGTGCTCCTCCTTGTTCAGGGATGAGTTTGCCGTCCTTATCAACCATAGAGACCATCACGCCTTGCTCGTAGCGAGTTTCAATCGTTTTGTCAGGTTGGATGGATGCCACGTAGTCGTCTGCCTCAATAACAAGATCCACTGCGCCTTCGATACGTTCTCCGATTCCTTCTACCTTACCACGGTTTCCTTTCCCAGATGGGTTTGCAGATGAAGCGTATACCATCTTGCCTTCTTCCCAAAGTTTGGCAGCTAATTGTTCACCAGCTTTCCCGAATTTGATAACAAAACAGCTAGTACCACGCACGTCCGTCATCAGTTCTTCACGGCCATCACCGTATGCTTTGAGTTTTTCAAAGGCTTCTAGTTTCCAAGGAAGGATACAACCAAGAAGAATATCTTCGTCCCAATGTTTTTGGTAGAAGGCTTCAATTTCTGGGTTGAGTTGTGCTAAAGCGCGAAGCTCATCCATGCTACCGCAGAGAACAACACCTGGTTTGTTACGGTTACGTTCTTTGGCTGCAAACTTGCGTTCAAGTCCTGCCTTATCGCTAGTCATGATGATGTAACCAACTTTTGTAGGGCAAACAATACAACCGCCCTCACCTTTTAAAATATCATAGCCTTCTTGTGAAAGTGTTCCGTTCCATTGAATGTGTTTTGTCATAGTTCTATTTCCTTTTCTATTTTTCTTCTAATCCTGCCAGTAGGCTGGTCGTTGTTTTTCATAAGCAGCAATCAAATCTTCATACTGCAATGTAATACCGATATCATCCAAACCATTTAAGAGTTTGTGTTTCCACTCACTATCGATTTCAAAAGTGAATTCTCCAATTGGTGAGATGATTTTTTGTCGTTCCAAGTCCACGGTTACCTGGTCACTTGGTTGTAGCTGGGATAGTTTCTCTCTAACCTCTCTGGGCTGAACAATTGGTAACATGCCATTATTAAGTTCATTATTGTAATGAATGTCCCCAAAAGATCCTGCAATCACGACCTTAAAACCATAGTCCGCTAGAGCCCAAGCGGCATGCTCCCTCGAAGATCCTGCCCCAAAGTTATCCCCTGAGATGAGAATACTAGCTTTCCGATATTCAGGTCGGTTAAAGACAAAGTCTGGATCCTCAGTATACTTATCGTCCAGATAACGCCAAGCATACATGAGGTACTTACCAAAGCCTTTTTTATCAATTAACTTGAGAAACTGCTTGGGTAGGATTTGGTCGGTGTCGATGTTATCATTCATAAGAGGAACGGTCGTTCCCGTATAAACTGTAAATTTCTCCATATCCTCTCCTTACTGGGCTTCTGGCATTTGCCGAACATCTACGAATCTCCCTGCGATAGCTGCCGCTGCTGCCATGGCTGGACTACAGAGATGAGTCTTAGCGCCAAAGCCTTGTCTGTCTTCAAAGTTCCGGTTGCTGGTTGAGGCACAGTGGACACCATCAGGTACCTTATCAGGATTCATCCCTAGGCACATAGAGCAACCGGGGTCTCTCCACTCAAAGCCAGCATCTAGAAAGACCTTGTCTAAGCCCAACTTCTCAGCAGCTCGTTTCACAGGACGAGAGCCCGGAACCACGATAGCCGTTAAGTTAGGAGCTATTTTCTTCCCTTTGACAAATCGCGCAGCCAGTTGCAAGTCGCTGAGACGAGCATTTGTACAAGAGCCGATAAAGATATAACCTAATTCAATATCTGCTGGCTTTTGACCTGGTTCCAAATCCATATAATTGTAGGCTCGTTCATCATTCATATCCTTAATTTCTGGGAAACTACTGTCAAAGTCAACCCCCATAGCAGGGTTGGTTCCCCAGGTCACCATAGGAGCAAGATCTGAGACATCCATCTGGATAACCTTATCGTAAACAGCATTATCATCACTGACAAGGGTCTTCCAATCTGCCACAGCCTCTTCAAAGTCCTCTGGAACACATTCCCGTCCCTTTAGATAGTCATAGGTTGTTTGATCCGGATTCATGATTCCCATCTTAGAACCAAACTCGATGGACATATTGCAGATGGTCATGCGTTCTTCCATGCTCAGTGCATCAATAGCTTGTCCACGATATTCCACCACGTAGCCAACGCCGCAAGCAACGCCGTATTTAGCAATCAAGGCTAAAATGAAATCCTTGGAATAAACTCCTTTTTGAGGAACACCAGTGAATTCCACCAGCATTTTCTTGGGTTTGACCTGCCAGAGGGTCTGTGTCGCAAAGACATGTTCGACCTCACTGGTCCCAATTCCAAAAGCGATCGCTCCGAAAGCTCCGTGGGTTGCTGTGTGACTATCTCCACAGACGATGAATTTTCCTGGTTGAGTCCGTCCAGTTTCTGGTCCAACCATGTGAACAATTCCTTGTTTTTCAGAACCGTGGGCCGCATGTTCAATTCCAAACTCCTCAACATTTGCAGCTAGCTTATCAATTTGCGCCTTGGAAATGACATCTCGAATATCGTAGATATTGACCGTCGGGACATTGTGGTCAAAGGTTCCAAATGTCAAGTCTGGTCGTCTCAATCTGCGCCCTGCATCTCGTAGTCCTTGAAAAGCCTGAGGGCTGGTCACTTCATGAATATAGTGCTGGTCCACATACATGAGTTGGGGCTGCCCCTCTTCTCCTGTGATGACATGACGATCCCATAATTTATCAAAAATTGATTTTCCTGCCATCCATTACCTCCAAATAACATATAAGGCTACTAGTGTGGTCACCATCCCAAGAAACCAAACTGTTTTAAAATACCATTTTCGAGTCTTGTGGTGAAAGATGATTCCTGCTAGCCAGGCACCAAAACCACCACAAGTAAAGGCTAAAATAAGTAAGATTTTCTCAGGGATGCGCCAAGCTCTTCTCCTTGCCTTGGATTTGTCAATACCATAAATCAAGAAAATCATGACATTCCAAATCAAAAGGACTAGAGTAATTTTTTCGTCTAACTTCATAACCTTGCAATAATAGCTTCCGTCATTTCCTTGGTCGAAGCCTGTCCTCCTAGATCTCTCGTTAATATACCAGCTGCCAAACTTGCCTCAACAGCACGTTCAATGCGCTCCGCATCCTCATGACGTCCAAAACTATCTCTCAACATCATGGCAACTGATAAAATCATGGAAATTGGATTGGCAATTCCTTGACCAGCAATATCAGGTGCTGAACCGTGAATAGGTTCATAGAGACTTGGTCCATTTTCAGAATGACTGGCTGATGGCATAACTCCAAGTGTGCCAGATAGAACGCTTGATTCATCCGAGATAATATCTCCGAAAAGATTTTCTGTCACGATGACATCAAACTTAGCAGGATTGGTAATCATGAGCATGGCAGCTGAGTCCACTAACTGGTGTTCCAAGGTCACATTTGGAAAATCCTGTGCGACCTCCTCAGCTACTTTCCGCCAGAGTTTTGATGTTGCCAACACATTTTGCTTATCGATGCTGGTAAGGATTTTTCTCCGATTTCTTGCGATTTCAAAGGCCTTACGAATAATCCGCTCCACTTCCTCATAGCTATAATCGTTGATATCACGCGCTTTTCTTTCTTCAAGAATATGATCCCCAAAGTAAATCCCGCCTGTCAACTCACGCACCACGACAAAGTCTACACCAGCAATTCGTTCCGGTTTGAGTGGTGACAAATGCTTGAGACTGTCAAAGATTTTTACAGGGCGAATATTAGAGTAAAGATTGAGTTCCTTACGGAGAGCCAGCAAGCCTTGTTCAGGCCGAACCGCTGCTCCATCATACTGAGGACTACCGATAGCCGCTAGGAGAATAGCATCTGCTTCACGACATACCTTGAGAGTTTCATCAGGTAAGGGATGCCCTGTAGCATCGATACCTGCACCTCCAAAAGGTCGTCTATCAATCTCATAGTCAAAACCTGTTTTTTCAGCTAGAGCCTCCAGAACTTCTAAACCGGCCTCCATGATTTCTGGACCGATTCCGTCCCCTGCTAGGGCCACTATTTTCTTTGTCATAGCATTCTCCTTTACACACTAGGCATGTCACGATAGGAAACACTGCGTCCCATCTCACCAGCATTCTCTTTTTGAACAAAGGTATTAGCATTAATGTAGGCAATAGCAGAAGCTTTCAACACATCAAAGTCCAGACCTGCTGCGTTAAAGATGGTTTCTGTATCTCTATTTTCAACAGTTACCAAGACCCGAGCTTGGGCATCGATTCCATCTGTCACCGCGTCAATAGTGTAAGACACCAAGCGAACAGATTGATTGAAGAATTTGTCAATAGCGTTGAAGATCGCTTCAACGGAACCTTGCCCTATTGCATTAAATTCGACTTTCTCACCATCCATATTGGCTAGGCTAACGAGTGCTTCAATGTCATTATCTGCATGAGTTTGCAGTTGTAAATCATCAAAGTGGAATCCTTCTGGATTTTCAACCATGGTTCCAGCTACCAGAGCACGAATATCTGCATCTGTGATTTCTTGTTTCTTGTCGGCCAGTGCCTTGAACTTAGCGAAGAGTGGTTTGATGTCCTCTTCTGTGAAGTCTAGGGCCAATTCTCTTAGTTTCTCGACAAAGGCATGGCGACCAGACAATTTTCCAAGTGGGAGGCTATTACTCTTGACACCGACCAATTCAGGAGTGATGATTTCATAGGTAAGAGGATTTTTAAGGACTCCGTCTTGGTGAATACCAGATTCGTGAGAGAAGGCATTGCCACCAACGACGGCCTTGTTTTTAGGAACTGGAATTCCTGAGAAGCGAGAAACCATTTCTGACGTATTGATTGTTTCATTTAAAACAATACTGGTTTCTGCTTGGTAGTAATCTTGGCGAATATTGAGAGCAACTGCTATTTCTTCCAAGGCAGCATTGCCAGCTCGCTCACCAATACCGTTGATAGTCCCTTCGACACGTCCTGCCCCATTCTTGACAGCAGCAAGGCTATTTGCCACTGCCATTCCAAGGTCATCATGACAGTGAGGTGAATAGATAATCTGACGTTCCGTCTTGACATTCTCAATCAAGTATTTGAAGATAGCTCCGTATTCCTCTGGAGTGGTAAATCCAACCGTATCAGGGATATTGATGTAAGTCGCCCCTGCATCGACCGCTGTTTGAACAACTTGCAGGAGGAAATCCAACTCCGTTCTGGTCGCATCTTCAGGAGAGAATTCGACCACTTCAAACTTAGAACGGGCATAAGAAACATGCTCCTTAATAGCTTCTAAAATCTCTTCCTTGCTCTTATTGAGTTTATACTTACGATGAATCGGACTGGTAGCGATAAAGACGTGAACCTGTGGATACTTGGCGTCCTTGAGAGCTTCATAGCAAGCATCAATATCAGACTTGACAGAGCGAGCCAGACCAGTTACCGCTGTTTTCTTCAAGACCTTGGCGATTTCCTGCACTGCTGTAAATGAGTCTGGACTAGCCGCCGGAAAACCAGCTTCGATGGCTGAAATGCCCCATTTCTCAAGCTGTCTTGCAATAGCAATTTTTTCCTTGATTGAAAAATTAACACCCGGTGTCTGTTCTCCATCCCGAAGGCTGGTATCTAGAAATTCAACTGTTCTCATAAGATTTCCCCTTTTCCAAATGTGGTTTTAAAAAAACATCTCGCTCAGAAACCCAAGCGAGATGTTGATTCACTCCCGCTTGGTAAGCCAAACAGGACTAATGCTTTTTGCACTAGCCCGAGTACCTCAACAACAAAGCAAATTGATTAAACTTAGCTGTTTTCATGTTTGACTTTCTCCTTCGTTTGATATCTTGTTTAGTATTTTAGCATAGGCAAAAGTACTTGTCAAGAAAAAATCCAATATTTTCTGAAAATTTCTTCAGTAGAGAATATTTTGCTAATTGAAAGTTCTTGAAAAATCTTGAAATGTTTCATTTTTTAGTGGTTAAGTTCCAACTTTTTTCTATCAATTCTAGCACTTCTTCATCTGATAAAGTATCATCAAGCGCCACACTAATCCAGTAGCGTTTGTTCATATGAAAGGCTGGATAAATGCCCTTTTTTGAAAGTAAGTCAGCTACTTGGTCATGTTTGAGGTTGACTGCTTCTACCTGTCCTTCTCTGCCCTTTTCCAACTTATCCCAAGAGATTTTCATCAAGACGGCATACCACTTTTTATTGCCTTCGTGTCTTAACACTGCTGTATCAGGCGACTTCTCCCACAAATACTCCAACTGATTGCCATACTTTTCCTGAACTTGAGTCATGATTCGTTTAGTCTGAGGACAGATAAAATCCTGTACATCAAAACAAGCCTTCCGAATCTGGTAGAGAATCTCCAGACAAGCCTCACGGACACTTGCAACAAAACTTCCTTTAAAACTTTCCATATGGACTTGTGGATAGAGGTCACCGGTTTCCTGGTCAAGGACTTGAAAACTCACATTATCAGCAGTGATGGATACAGTCATGACAAAGTCACCTTGCAAAATCTGGCAACTATAGGTCCAGACTCCCCCATTTTCTACAAAACCATAAGCACTAGCCTTTTCTTGATTAAATTGATAGGATTTAAAAATTTCAAACATAAGTGAAAACTGCTACCCAAAGCTAGCAGTTCCTTTCTATTTTTTAAAAGACAACCTTAGTTCCGTGCAATTGTGTCACGCCCAGCTGGTCGATAAAGGTCTGACGGTTGTCAAGGTCAATCCCCCCACCTGGTAGAATTTCAATTTTATCTTTAGCGTGCTCCAAAATTCTGTGATAGTGAGCAAAACGTTTTTCTAAGGAGTCGCCAGACACACCAGCACGAGTTAGGATACGAGTGACTCCAGCTTGACTAAGCCAGTCAATAGCTTCCAGTTGATTTTCATCGCTCAATTCATCAAAGGCCATGTGGAAGACAATTTCCATTCCTTTTGATGCAGCAATTAACTTTTCAAGATTAGGCTTATCCAACTTCTTACCAGCAGTTAAAGCTCCAAAAACAACCCCTTGACTTCCAGCATGAGCAGTCAAACGAATATCTTCTAGCATAATAGCAATTTCTAGTTCATTATAGACAAAGTCGCCACCACGTGGACGAATCATGGTAATGATGGTCGTATCGTAGTTAGCTGCCAATTCAACCGCTGCCTTGGTCACTCCATAGCTGGGCGTTGTCCCACCAACTGCTAGATTGTCACAGAGTTCGATTCGACGAGCTCCAGCCTGCATCGCTTTTTCAAGCAAGGTCACATTTTCAGCACAAAATTCGTAAATCATTTGATTCTCCTTGAGTATTACTTTGAATTTATTATATCATATTGTTGTGAATATGCTTTCATTTTTATCAAGGGAAATAGTTACAAATTTTACTTATTCTTTGTCTGGAATGACCTTGAAGAGATAATAGGTGATAAAGATAGTCAAGGCTCCCAGACCGATTTTGACTGGTAAGAGAGGGGCAAAATAAATGGAAATTCCCATCAAGATGTAGATAGATACGATGATTTTTTTCTTTCGTTCACGCGCAATGGACTTAGTCTCGCGAAAATCAGCTACATAACTCTGATAGAGCTTGGTATGATAAAGCCAATCTTCGAAGCGCTTGGAACTTCTTGAAAAACAAGCAATAGACAACAAAAGAAAAGGCGTTGTAGGCAACAAGGGTAAAACAACCCCAATAATAGCCAAGGCTAGTGATAAAAAACCAATTATTAGATAGATAAGACGCATAACTTCTCCTAGTTAATACTCTTCGAAAATCTCTTCAAACCGCGTCAACGTCGCCTTGACGTAGGTATGGTTCCTGACTTCGTCAGTCTTATCTGCAACCTCAAAGCAGTGCTTTGAGCAACCTGCGGCTAGTTTCCTAGTTTGCTCTTTGATTTTCATTGAGTATAAAATAATCTTCTTCTAGTTTCGCATACAATGGTGAATTTTGTCAAGTTCTAACCAAAAGAGCCTGAAATTAACTTTCAGGACACTCCTCTTATTTAATCTTTTCTTCCTCGTAGTCGCCTTTGCTACAAACAACCTGCTTGCCACCACCACGGACTTTTTTCTCCATAAGAAAGTTGCCACATTTTGGACAGTCACGACCAACAGGCTTATCCCAAGAGGTAAATTCACATTCTGGATAGCGATTACAACCATAGAAAAGGCGGTTACGTTTTGTTTTACGCTCAATGATTTGTCCCTGATGACAACTTGGACACTCTACACCGATTTCTTTCACGATTGCTTGAGTATGACGGCAATCTGGGAAATTGCTACAAGCGTAGAACTTACCAAAACGACCAAGTTTAATGACCATTGGACTGCCACACACTTCACAATCAAATCCAGCGGGTTCATCCTTAATCTGGATTTTCTCCATTTCTTCTTCAGCCTTGGCCACTTCTTTAGAAAATGGTTTGTAAAAGGCATCAATAACACGTTGCCACTGCTCTTTTCCGACTTCGACATCATCTAGCTTGCCTTCCATTTCAGCTGTAAAGGTTACGTTTACGATATCTGGGAAATATTCAACGATGAGCTTATTAACAATTTCTCCCAACTCTGTTGGTTCAAAACGTTTGGCTACAAGGCGAACATAATAACGTTTCTGAATAGTTTCAATGGTTGGTGCGTAGGTTGACGGACGGCCAACCCCATTTTCCTCCAAGGTCTTGATCAGTGTCGCTTCAGAATAACGGGCAGGCGGTTGAGTAAAATGTTGCTCTGGTTTGCTATTGACCTGTTTAACAACATCTCCAACAGCCATATCTGGTAGCATCTTATTCTTGTCAGAATCATTATAAATGGCAAGATAACCATCAAACTTAACCTGACTACCATTGGCAGCAAATTGAACTCCATTTTGCGACAATTTAACAGCCATAGTATCAAAGACAGCAGCTGTCATCTGGCTAGCCACAAAACGATTCCAGATAAGGGTATAGAGCTTGAGCTGGTCCTTGTCCAGATACTTAGCAATACTTTCAGGTGTATTAAAAACGCTAGACGGGCGAATAGCCTCATGGGCATCCTGAGCACCTGCAGCATTTTTAACCTTGCTACCATGCTTAGAATACTTGCTACCAAAACGATCCGTAATGAAATTTGCAGCTTCATTTTGGGCTACAGGACTGATACGGGTCGAATCAGTACGCATATAAGTAATCAAACCTTGGACACCAGAACCAATATTAATCCCTTCATAGAGCTGTTGGGCAACCATCATGGTCTTTCGAGTACGGAAATTGATTTTATTGGCAGCATCCATCTGCATAGATGAAGTAGTATAAGGTAATGGAGCATTGCGTTTGCGCTCTTTCTTATCCACCTGATCCACTGAAAAGTCTTTACTAGTCAGACGAGACAAGACTTCCTTGACCTCATCATTGCTAGTCAGTTTCAGCTTTTTGCCATCTACTCCATAGAAGGATGCCTGAAATTGCTTGGTTCCCTTTTTAAAGACAGCATCAATTGTCCAGTATTCTTCAGGCTGAAAGACATTAATTTCATTCTCACGGTCAATGATTAACTTAAGCGCAATAGACTGAACGCGACCTGCTGACAAGCCCTTCTTGACCTTTTTCCACAAAATAGGCGAAATCGAATAGCCTACCAAGCGATCCAGGACACGGCGTGCTTGTTGAGCATCGACCAAGTCCATATCAATCTTACGCGGTTCTTTAAAAGCATTTTTGACAGCATCTTTGGTGATTTCATTGAAGACCACACGGTTGGCATCATTTTCATCCAAGTTGAGAATATGAGCCAAATGCCAAGAAATCGCTTCTCCTTCACGGTCCGGGTCACTCGCCAGAAAGACTTTATTAGCTTTTTTAGCTTCTTTTTTCAAGTCATTGATAAGAGGACCTTTTCCACGGATATTGATATATTGCGGTTCATAATTATTTTCAATATCGACTGACATACTGGATTTCTTCAAATCCCGAATATGTCCGACACTGGCTAAAACCTTGTAGTTTCTGCCAAGATATTTTTCAATCGTCTTGGCCTTAGCAGGCGACTCCACGATTACTAGATTTTTTTTAACTGTTGATTTTTTCTTTTTTGTTGCCGTAGCCACAGTATCACACCTTTTCAAAGTAATAAACTTTATAAAGTGTAAACCATTTTGGCATAACTGTCAAGACTTAGCTCCTATATATAGAAGAAAAGTTGGTTTAGAAAGAGAAATTTTATCTTAAAATTCAAATTCCGCAAGAACATCCTTCCCACTGGTGACCAATTTTGCCCCTTCTTGAATCAAATGATGGCAACCGTCTGATAGTCCATCTAAAACGCTACCAGGAATAGCAAAGACATCGCGCCCTTCTTCCATTGCTCTCTCACAGGTAATGAGACTACCTGAGCGCATCTTGGCCTCTGCTACAATCACGCCACGACAAAGTCCAGCGATGATGCGATTACGGGCAGGAAAATGAAATTTCAGAGGTTGTTCGCCAGGTCCATATTCACTGAGAACCAGATGGTCATTGCCGATGTAGTCTTGCAAGCGTTTATTGGCTTTAGGATAAAACACATCCAGTCCTGTTCCAATCACTGCAATGGTTTTTCCGCCATTCTGAAGAGCTGCCATATGAGCTGCTGTATCAATGCCCTTGGCTAATCCACTTACGATTACCAGTTCATTTTCCAAGCCTTGAATAACTTTTTCAACTGACCTAGCTCCCTGTTTGCTACAAGCACGACTGCCCACGACTGCTACCTTAGGGAATTTCAAGAGGTCAAGATTTCCCTTGTAAAATAAAAGCACAGGCGCATCGTATATTTCACTCAAATCCCAAGGATAACAGTCATCTAAAATAGAGAAAGATGGAAATTTTTGAAATTCTGTCTCCAAATGCGCATCATCTATCTGAAAATAACGTTCCATAAAAACGGCTGGATTTCGGCAACCTGATATATCTGCAATATCACCTAACAACAGTTCTTGATCAACATTTTCACCGTATTCTAGGACATTCAAAATCTGTTGATTGGTCAAACCTGATTTTTTTAACTTATAGATTTCATAGTTTGTGATTTTCATAAATATCTCCATTTCTTTTTCTACTCATCTATTTATTCGTAAAAAATCAAAAAAACATCCGACTATTTTAGCCAGATGTTGAAATCTTTAATTTTCGTTTTTAAGAATTTCTTCTAATTTATGATAGTCTTGGACACTATCGATCTCATAGATGCTATTGCCTTCTAATTCTTCAACATAGACATCTAGCTCTTTGATATTATCCTTAACCATATTGTCCCAGTAGAGATCAACAAATTCACCACTCGCATAAGCCTTGTCTATAAAGCTGACAATTTTTTCTGCAGTTGGAGCATCCCAGAATGAAACACCACTCAGGATACGACCAGCCTTACTATCAACAATAATGTCTTGAACTTTGTAGTCATCTCCATAGACCAAGAACCATTCGTTGGTACAATCTTCACGATAAACACTAAAATAAGTAGAACGTGTCAAATCATTGCGGAACATATTTTTAAAGAGATAATTGTCAGCATCAATAACATAGCTGTTGGCCAATTCTTCTTTTACAAGATAGAGAGAGTAAAAATTATTGTAGTCAGCGTATTTATCATTGAAAACGAGGCGAACACCGTATTTCTCTTTCAAGTAATCGAATTGTTCTTTAAGATAACCAACAATGATGATGATGTCATCGATTCCTTTTTCTTTTAAAAACTCAATTTGGTATTCAATCAAGGGTTTTTGATTAACCTGAACCAAGGCTTTAGGGGTATTTTCAGTCATAGGACGCAAGCGAGTTCCCAAGCCCGCTGCTAAAATGATGGCTTTCACACAAATCTCCTTTATTCTTTAATAATAATATAAACTCCAGCAATAACGACAAGTGACGTAATAATTGTCAGCATATCTAGTGGCGCACCCAAGAAAACAACTGCAAACAAGACTGTCCATACTACATAGCTCACATTCAAGCCTGTAGCCTTGGCTGGTTGCAAGCGATTGATAGCGATATAATAAGCCAAATAGGAAATCATATCAAAGGCTGCAAAGACAATCATAAGACCTAACAATTGTCCATTGGCCACTTCTGCAAATGACCGATGAGAGAAGAGCACAATCACAAGATAGGACAAGAATGAAGTCACTTGGCGGATTAAGAGGGCTTCGATTTCACTTAATTCACTTTCCATAGCAAAAGAGCTTAGAACACTCTCACTTCCCCATGCAATGGCACAAACCAAAGCACAGAGAATCCCAATGTAGAAGGAATTGACCTGTTCAACCTTATAGGTCTGAGCAATTATCCCTCCAATAATCAAGACAATCCCAAACACAGTATTTTTCGAAATCTTGTGCTTCAAAAAGAAGAAAGCCAATAAAACTGAAATCGCAGGATAAATAGCCGATACTGATGAAGCCAAGGAACTTCCGATATACTTAACCGCATAAAGATTGGCCTGCATACCGATAGGGCCTGCTAATAAGGCTCCGATGATAACACTAACATTGCGAATATTTAAGAAAATTGAGAGACGAACTTTTCCTTCTTTCACCAAGAGAAAAACTAGTAAGATAAAGATACTCAAGAAATCGTGAGCAGCGGCCACCACAAAGGGCGACAAATCTGTAAAAATCGAAAAGATATAAGCACTAATCGTTAGACCTAAACCCCAGAAAATACCTGAGAGTAGACCAAAAGAAACTCCATTTTTATTTTTCATCTAAACCTCCATAATATGACAAACCTTTAACAGCTCTTTGGTAACGACTCACACCATAGTCACCAAAATCTGCACCTTGCTCTTCTTTGTAGACTGTCCATAGACTCCAAATAGCATCTTGTAAAATTTTATAAATGGCAATCTTTTCACGAGAGACAGGTGTTTGCTCACTCTCATAATGAGACAAGAAGTCTTCTTCCTCTTGACGAGTAAATTCGGACTCTAAAAAGAGGGCTGCCAAATCCCACATTGGATCGTTCATTGATGAATATTCCCAGTCAATCAGATAAAGTCGTCCTTGAGGTGATTCGATAAAGTTTTCAGGTACCAAATCGATATGACAAGATTTTCTATCAACACCTAAGTCAGCCAGTCTTTTTTCTAAGGAGAAGACTTCTTCTCTAACAGCTTCATAGTTGGCATAAGGGATTTTTTCCTCAATCAAAGATTCGTATTTTTTGATTTCTTCAAAAGGAGCAAATTCTCCTCTTAATTCCTTTCCAGACGCATGAATGGTTTGTAAAATTGGAGCAATTTTATCAAATTTGGTCTTAATTGAAGTCGCATCAAGCGTAATAGCAGATTCGATATACTCATTTACTTTGATACCAGCATCAATATCAAAAAGATAATTTTTTACATCTAAGTCTAAATCTTTAAGTAGTTCAAGATTGTACTTTTCATCTTGACGATTGATCAGCTTTTCTGTTCCTTTACCAAAGAACTTAACGATGTATTGCTTATTTGTTGTTTTGACCAAATAGTTTTGATTGGTCATCCCCCCCAGTTGTTCAACACTGAGGACTTCCTCTTCTTGACTAAGTAAGGAAGAAATTTTTTCTTTAATGATTTTCTCCACAATTAACCTCCAGTTCTTATACTTCCCACTTAAACACGGTTTTAAAGGCTGTGTTTAAGTCGGTCGCAAAGACACGGTGAATATCTTTAATTTCTCTTACAGGTTCTTCTAGATAAAGGATATTTTTAAGACGATTGGCAAATTTCTTGACTTCCATCATTTGGATGGCATTTTCAAAATCAGTGCGACCAGAACGAGAGGACCCAACCAAAAGCAAGCCTTTTTCTAAGGCATCACGTGTATTGAGATTGACTTTATACTCGCTAACACCCATCATGAGAATCGTTCCCTGAGGACGAATGTAGCGAATCAAATCATTAATAGCTGGTCCAGTACCATCACCACCACAACACTCAAAAGCATGATCAAAGGCCAAATCTTCAGGAATATTATCAGTAATATAGCATTCTTTGGCAAATGAGAAGAGTTCCAACTTTTCCCAATGACGACCAATAACCACGATCTCTGCTTCTGGCAAAGTATAGTTGATAATATTAGCAACTACAAAAGCTAAACTTCCATCTCCGATAACGGCGATTCGGTCCCGCTTGCTATGAGCAAGGGTCAATAGACGACTCATAGCGTGCATGCCGACACTGACAAACTCTGTAATCGCTGCAACCGTGTCTTCAATAGCATCATAAGCCACCACACGATCTTTAGGGAGAGAAACAAACTCTCTCATAAAGCCATTAAATCCACTAGACAAGAAATGGGTCCCTGTCATGTAGTTCTCATAGAATTCTTCATCACTCTGCATAGGAGGCTGATTGGGAATCATGACAACCTTTTGCCCAACCTCATAGGTTCCCGTCGGGTCAGAAATAACGGTTCCACATGACTCGTGAATCATTGCCATTGGAAGCTTTTTATTCAAAATCTTGGGATCACGTTTTCCTTGATAATAACGCTGATCCGCATGACAGACCGCCATGTAGTTGGGACGGATAAGGATATGATTTTCTTGATCTATAGCCTCTTCCTGGTATTTGACATTGATAAACTTAGGCTTAGTTAGTTGATAAATTTGATTAATCATTTTACTAGTCTTTCTCAATCATACTTTTTGCAATCTTCAAATCTGTTACGGTTGTAATCTTCAGATTTGAGTATTCACCTTTGGCCAAGGCCACATCTTTTCCTTTGATCACAAAGATTTTACATGCATCTGTCAAGATTTCCTTCTCTTCAGCAGAGAGGGAACCGTAAAGGTCCATGAAGTCCTTGCAACGGAATGTTTGAGGTGTTTGTCCTTGATAGAGGTGAGCACGATTTGGAATATCTGTAATGAATTGACCATTAGTACTTTCAACGATAGTATCAACCGCTTCTACCACTGTGTCCACTGCGTCATGATTTTGGGCAAGTTTGATATTGTCCTGAATCATGCGAAGTGTAATAAATGGACGAACAGAATCGTGGGTAACAACGATATCATCTGGAGTAAGCGGACGATAAGCATCAATGGCTTCAATGATTTTCTCAATACTTGTATTGCGGTCAGCACCACCTTTTGTAATGATGATACGTTCCTTATGAAGAGGAAGATATTTATCTACAAGATCTTCTGCATGAGAAACCCAGTCTCCATGAACCCCAACTACAATTTTTTCAATACTTGGTTCCAAGACAAATTTTTCAATTGTATGAATCAAGATAGGTCGATCACCTAGCTCTAAAAATTGTTTTGGCAAGTTACTGATTCCCATGCGTGTGCCAGTTCCACCAGCAAGAATTCCTGCATAAATCATCTATTTTCTCCTTTGTCTTACTAAAAAAACTTATTCTCTCTATTATACCACAATCTAGTCCTATCATAAAAGAAATACTAGACCTCCCGTTCTAGAATAGGAGGATTAAGGAGTTCTATTTTTCAAAGAAACTAGTCCATTTCTAGTAATGACTAGGAATTCTATAGTCATTACTAATAAATGGCTGTGAAATTTTAGAGTTCTTCAGAATAATATACTTTCCTTAAAAAAAACTTAAAATCAAACTTTGAAACTTCAAAGTGATTGCTTGACTTACTGCCCTTCATTTCTTATTAGCTAACTTTATGATATAATGAAAAATGAGGTAAATTGAATGAAAAGTATAAAATTAAATGCTCTATCTTACATGGGAATTCGTGTCTTAAATATTATTTTTCCCATCTTAACTGGAACCTACGTCGCGCGTGTCTTGGACCGAACTGACTATGGTTACTTCAACTCAGTCGACACAATTTTGTCATTTTTCTTACCCTTTGCAACTTATGGAGTCTATAACTACGGTTTACGGGCCATTAGTAATGTCAAGGATAACAAAAAAGATCTGAATAGAACCTTCTCTAGTCTTTTTTATTTGTGCATAGCTTGTACGATTTTGACCACTGCGGTCTATATCCTAGCTTATCCTCTCTTCTTTACTGATAATCCAATCATCAAAAAGGTCTACCTTGTTATGGGGATTCAACTCATTGCCCAGATTTTTTCAATCGAATGGGTCAATGAAGCTCTGGAAAATTACAGTTTTCTCTTTTACAAGACTGCCTTCATCCGTATCCTGATGTTGGTCTCTATTTTCCTTTTTGTCAAAAATGAGCACGATATTGTTGTCTATACACTGGTGATGAGTCTATCGACACTAATTAACTACCTGATTAGTTATTTTTGGATAAAAAGAGACATCAAACTTGTTAAAATTCACCTAAGTGATTTTAAACCACTCTTTCTCCCTTTGACAGCCATGTTGGTCTTCGCCAATGCCAATATGCTCTTCACTTTTTTGGATCGCCTCTTCCTCGTTAAAACAGGGATTGATGTCAACGTTAGTTACTATACTATGGCTCAACGAATTGTGACCGTTATAGCTGGTGTGGTGACTGGTGCAATTGGAGTGAGTGTACCCCGTCTCAGTTACTATCTGGGGAAAGGAGACAAGGAAGCCTATGTTTCCTTGGTTAATAGAGGTAGTCGAATCTTTAACTTCTTTATCATTCCACTGAGTTTTGGACTCATGGTTTTAGGACCAAATGCCATCCTCCTTTACGGTAGTGAAAAATATATCGGGGGCGGTATCTTGACCTCTCTCTTCGCTTTTCGGACGATCATCCTAGCTTTAGATACCATTCTTGGTTCCCAAATTCTCTTTACAAATGGCTATGAAAAACGTATCACAGTCTATACAGTCTTCGCTGGATTACTCAATTTGGGCTTAAATAGTCTCCTCTTTTTCAACCATATCGTGGCTCCAGAATACTACCTACTAACAACTATGCTATCAGAGGCCTCTCTACTTGTTTTCTATATCATTTTCATCCATAGAAAACAGCTTATCCACTTGGGACATATCTTTAGCTATACTGTTCGATACTCTCTCTTTTCACTTTCCTTTGTAGCAATTTATTTCCTGATTAATTTCTTGTATCCTGTAGATATGGTCATTAATTTACCATTTTTGATTAATACTGGTTTGATTGTCTTGCTATCAGCCATCTCTTATATTGGTCTACTTGTCTTAACAAAAGATAGCATTTTCTATGAATTTTTAAACCATGTCTTAGCCTTAAAAAATAAATTCAAAAAATCATAGGAGTTTAAAATGAAACAACTAACTGTTGAAGATGCCAAACAAATTGAATTAGAAATTTTGGATTATATTGATACTCTCTGTAAAAAGCACAATATCAACTATATTATTAACTACGGGACCCTGATTGGGGCAGTTCGACATGAAGGCTTTATCCCTTGGGATGACGATATTGATTTATCCATGCCTCGAGAAGACTATCAACGATTTATTAACATTTTTCAAAAGGAAAAAAGCAAATATAAGCTCCTTTCCTTAGAAACTGATAAGAACTACTTTAACAACTTTATCAAAATAATAGACAGTACGACTAAAATTATTGATACTCGGAATACAAAAACCTATGAGTCTGGTGTCTTTATTGATATTTTTCCTATGGATCGATTTGATGATCCTAAAGTCATTGATACTTGTTATAAACTGGAAAGCTTCAAACTTCTGTCTTTCAGCAAACACAAAAATATCGTCTATAAAGACAGCCTTTTAAAAGATTGGATACGAACAGCCTTTTGGTTGCTCCTTCGACCTGTTTCTCCTCGTTATTTTGCAAATAAAATCGAGAAAGAAATTCAAAAATATAGTCGTGAAAATGGTCAGTATATGGCCTTTATCCCTTCTAAATTTAAGGAAAAGGAAGTCTTCCCAAGTGGTACCTTTGATAACACAATTGATTTACCCTTTGAGAATTTGAACCTTCCTGCACCTGAAAAATTTGATACTATTTTGACTCAATTTTACGGGGATTATATGACCTTGCCACCTGAAGAAAAACGCTTCTACAGTCATGAATTTCATGCCTACAAATTGGAGGATTAGGATGCAATATTTAGAAAAAGAAGAAATTAAAGAAATCCAACTAGCTCTGCTAGATTATATTGATGAGACTTGTAAGAAACATAATATTCCTTATTTTCTCAGTTATGGAACCATGCTTGGAGCTATCCGCCACAAAGGTATGATTCCTTGGGATGATGATATTGATATTTCTCTCTATCGTGAAGATTATGAACGTTTATTGAAGATTATTGAGGAGGAAAATCACCCTCGCTACAAGGTTCTTTCCTACGATACCTCTTCTTGGTACTTCCATAATTTCGCATCGATTTTGGACACTTCTACTGTCATCGAAGACCATGTCAAGTACAAGCGTCATGACACCAGTCTCTTTATCGACGTATTTCCAATTGATCGCTTTACAGATTTGAGCATTGTCGACAAGAGCTATAAGTATGTGGCCCTTCGTCAACTGGCTTATATCAAAAAATCACGCGCAGTTCACGGTGATAGCAAGTTAAAAGATTTTCTAAGATTATGTAGCTGGTACGCCCTCCGATTTGTCAATCCTCGTTACTTTTACAAGAAAATTGATCAGCTAGTCAAAAATGCTGTAACCAACACTCCTCAATATGAGGGAGGAATTGGTATTGGTAAAGAAGGAATGAAAGAAGTCTTCCCAGTTGATACCTTTAAAGAACTCATCTTAACTGAGTTTGAAGGCCGTATGTTGCCCGTCCCTAAAAAATATGATCAATTTTTAACCCAGATGTATGGGGATTATATGACACCACCATCAAAAGAAATGCAGGAGTGGTATAGCCACAGTATTAAAGCTTATCGCAAAAGCTGATTAAGCAGTAGTTTACAAGAAAAAATATAACAAAAAAGAGAAGATCATTACACCTTCTCTTTTTTCTATTTAAATTGCTTCTGTGACAAAACTACGGCTTTCCAATACTTTGAGCATGGCGTTAGCTGTATCTAGGGCTGTGAAGAGGGGCACTCCGTGTTCAATGGCTGAACGACGGATTTGCTCTCCATCTTCGTCTGCAGTTCGTTTGGTTCCTACTGTGTTAATGATAGCTTGAATTCTTCCTTTACGAACAAAGCTTGGAATATCCTTATCGTCATCACCAATCTTACCAACAGGTTGGGCTTGCAAGCCATGACTGGCAAAGAAGGCTGCTGTCCCTTCTGTCGCGAGGATTCCATAGCCAATATTTTGGAAACGACGAGCTAAGTCCAAAGCTTCTTCTTTGGCATCATCAGCGATAGTAAATACAACGTTACCAAAAGTTGGCAAGTGGAGGTAAGAAGCTTCAAAGGCCTTATAGAGAGCTTTTTCCAAAGTAGTATCAGAACCCATAACTTCACCTGTTGACTTCATTTCAGGACCGAGCAAGCTGTCTACCTTAGCTAGTTTGGTAAAGGAGAAGACAGGTGCCTTGATATGAACGCGAGTACTTTCAGGGTAAAGACCATCTTGGTAGCCCAGTTCTTCAAGGTTTTGACCAAGAATGAGCTTGGTCGCCACCTGAGCCATAGGGATATTGGTTACTTTTGAAAGGAATGGAACCGTACGGCTGGCACGTGGATTGACCTCAATAACATAGACTTTTTCATCCTTGATAACAAACTGGATGTTCATCATTCCAAGACAGTTAAGACCAATTGCTAGGCGCTTAGTATAGTCTGCGATTGTTTCTTGCACCTTTTGCGACAAGGTTTGTGGTGGGTAAACGGCCATTGAGTCACCTGAGTGAACACCAGCTCGTTCGATGTGCTCCATGATACCAGGGATGAGAACATTTTCTCCGTCTGAAATGGCATCAACTTCACACTCTTGTCCAACGATATAAGAATCAACAAGAACTGGGTGGTCTGGACTAGCCTTAACAGCAGTTCGCATGTAAGAACGAAGGTCTGCTTCGTTTTCAACGATTTCCATGGCACGTCCACCAAGTACATAAGATGGGCGGACAAGAACTGGGAAGCCAATCTTGCGAGCCGCAAGCACTGCTTCTTCTTCATTGGTAGCAGTTTGTCCTGGTGGCTGTGGAATATCCAAATCTTTAAGAGCTTGCTCGAAGAGGTCGCGGTCTTCGGCACGGTCTAGGTCAGCAACCTGTGTACCAAGGATGGTCACACCTGCTTTTGCCAATGGCTCCGCAAGGTTGATGGCTGTTTGACCACCGAACTGAACGATAACCCCTTTTGGTTGCTCCAAGTCGATGACATTCATGACATCTTCGAATGTTAATGGCTCAAAGTAAAGCTTATCTGACACAGAGAAGTCTGTTGAAACGGTCTCTGGGTTTGAGTTCATGATGATGGCTTCATAGCCAGCCGCTTGAATAGCCTTAACCGAGTGAACAGTTGCGTAGTCAAACTCAACACCTTGACCGATACGGATTGGACCAGAACCTAGGACTAGTACAGATTCCTTATCAGACTTGATAGACTCATTTTCCCAACCATAGGTTGAATAGAAATATGGTGTTTCAGAGTCAAACTCCGCCGCACAAGTATCGACCATCTTATAAACAGGAACAATCTTGTTTTCCAAACGAAGTTGGCGCACTTGGTCAGCAGTCGTTTTCCAGAGCTCAGCAATCTTACGGTCTGAAAATCCATTCAATTTTGCAGTTTTCAAAACTTCAAGATCTTGTGGATGGGCACCCAACTCCTGCTCAATTTCAAAGATATGTAGGAGTTTATCGAGATAAAAGATATCGATTTTTGTAAGCTCTGCAATCTCTTCAGGTGTATAACCACGACGAATAGCTTCTGATACATAGAAGAGACGGTCATCTTGGGCCTTGACAACTTTTTCAATCAAGGCATCATCAGAAACTGCTGCAAGTTCAGGCATTTCATTGTGGTGCACCCCAATTTCAAGGGAGCGGCAAGCCTTAAGGAGAGATTCCTCGATGTTACGACCAATCGCCATGACTTCCCCAGTGGCCTTCATCTGAGTACCAAGACGGCGCTCACCCTTTTCAAACTTGTCAAATGGGAAACGTGGAATCTTGGCAACAACGTAGTCAAGGGCTGGCTCAAACATGGCATAGGTTGAACCTGTGACTGGGTTGATAACCTCATCCAAGGTCAAACCGACGGCAATCTTAGCAGCTAACTTAGCAATCGGATAACCTGTCGCCTTTGAAGCAAGGGCTGAAGAACGTGATACACGGGGGTTTACTTCGATGACATAGTATTTGAAGCTATGCGGATCAAGGGCTAGCTGAACGTTACACCCACCTTCAATCTTGAGAGCGCGGATAATACTCAAGCTAGCGTCACGAAGCATTTGGTTTTCATAGTCTGACATGGTTTGGGCAGGGGCAAATACAATGGAATCCCCTGTGTGAATCCCAACTGGATCAAAGTTTTCCATGTTACAAACAACCAAAGCATTATCAGCTGAGTCTCGCATCACTTCGTATTCGATTTCCTTGAAACCTGCGATTGAACGCTCAATCAAACATTGGGTAACAGGTGACAATTTCAAACCATTTTCAGCGATTTCACGCAATTCTTCCTCGTTGGCACACATACCACCACCAGTACCACCAAGTGTAAAGGCTGGACGGACGATGACTGGGTAGCCAATTGTTGCTGCAAAGGCAACAGCTTCTTCAACAGTGTTTACAATTTCAGATTCTGGAATGGGTTGTTCCAATTCTTCCATCAATTGTTTAAAGAGGTCACGGTCCTCCGCTTGGTCAATGGCAGATAATTTGGTACCCAGAAGTTCAACACCAAGCTCATCTAGAATACCATTTTTAGACAATTCCATGGCCATGTTGAGCCCTGTCTGACCACCAAGGGTTGGAAGCAAAGCATCTGGACGTTCCTTACGAAGAATACGTGTCACAAACTCAAGTGTAATTGGTTCAATATAAACCTTATCAGCAATTTCCTTGTCCGTCATGATGGTGGCAGGGTTTGAGTTAACCAAGACAACCTCATAACCTTCCTCTTTCAACGACAAGCAAGCCTGGGTCCCAGCGTAGTCAAACTCAGCAGCCTGACCAATAATAATCGGACCAGAACCAATCACCATAATTTTTTGAATATCAGTACGTTTAGGCATAGTTTATGATACAAAGCCCGTAAAGAACACAGTGAAAATAGGAAACTCGGTGCAGACGCCTTTAGCGTCAAGACGATGTTTATCTTTTTCACACAGTTCTTAGGGCGTGTTCACTTCCGCGAACAATGTATCTTCTCCTTTCTATTCGGCAACTCTCGGGTTGCCATTAAATAAATTCTCCGACGAGCTTTTACTCGTTCTTAGTTTGATTGTTTAAAAGCTTCCATCATCTCGATAAACTCGTCAAATAGGTAGCTTGCGTCGTGTGGACCAGGGGCTGCATCTGGATGGTATTGAACAGAGAAAGCAGGTTGGTATCTGTGACGTACACCTTCGACTGACTTGTCATTGATTTCTTCATGGGTAATGATCAAGTGCTCTGGCAAATCCTCACGGCTAACTGCATAACCATGGTTTTGACTTGTAAAATCCACACGTCCTGTAGCAATTTCACGTACCGCATGGTTGAAACCACGGTGACCAAACTTCATCTTGTAAGTCTTAGCCCCGTTTGCCATAGCAAAGAGTTGGTGCCCCATACAAATACCAAAAATTGGAATTTTTCCTTGTACACCACGAATCATGTCGAGTGCTTGTGGAACGTCTTCGGGGTTACCTGGACCGTTTGACAACATAACTCCGTCAGGATTGAGATGGAGAATTTCTTCTGCCGTTGTTGAATAAGGAACGACGGTCACGTTACAGTTACGCTTAGAAAGCTCACGTAAGATTGAGTGCTTGAGACCAAAGTCCACTAGCACCACGCTTAAACCAACTCCTGGAGCTGGATAGGATGTTTTAGTAGAAACCTGCTTGATATTGTCTGTCGGCAAAACTGTTGCTTGGAGCTGGTCAGTTACATGGTCCATGCTGTCCCCAACATGGGTCAAGGTTGCACGCATGGTACCATGCTTACGGATAATCTTGGTGAGTGCACGCGTATCAATCCCTGAAATACCCGGAATTTTCTTGGCTTTCAAAAATTCATCTAGCGTCATTTGGTTGCGCCAGTTGCTGGCTCTACGCGCCTCTTCGAAAACAACGACTCCTTTACAAGTTGGAATAATAGATTCGTAATCATCACGGTTGATTCCATAATTTCCTACCAAAGGATAAGTAAAGGTCAAGATTTGTCCATTATAAGACTGGTCTGTAATGGATTCTTGGTAGCCGGTCATCCCTGTATTAAAGACGATTTCGCCTGTTACATCAATATCTGCTCCGAAGGCCTTGCCTTCAAAAACTGTGCCATCTTCTAATACTAGAAGTCTTTTTGTCATATTTTCACCTCTCGTGGACGCTCACTGGCGTCTTTTAACGTCTTGTGTTTTAGTTGGCGTTTCTACTCGCCAGTACGGATTCTAAGATTGCCATTCGAACAAAGACACCATTGGTCATTTGTTGGACAATCCGTGATTTTGGTGCTTCAACCAAGTGGTCTGCGATTTCTACATCACGGTTGACTGGAGCTGGGTGCATGAGGATTGCTGTTTCTTTCAAACGGTCGTAACGTTCTTGAGTCAAGCCATGTTGGGCATGGTAGTCCTCTTTTGAAAAGATAGCTCCACTATCATGACGTTCATGTTGCACACGGAGAAACATCATGACATCCACCTGATCAATGATTTCATCAATAGTTACAAACTGCCCATAGTCTGCAAACTCTTGACTTCTCCATTCCTCAGGTCCAGCAAAATAAAGTTCTGCACCTAAGCGTTTCAAAATCTGCATATTGGATTTAGCAACGCGTGAGTGGTCCAAGTCACCTGCAATAGCAACCTTAAGACCATCAAAGTGACCAAATTCCTCATAAATAGTCATCAAATCAAGCAAGCTCTGGCTAGGGTGTTGGCCCGAACCATCTCCACCATTGATGATGGAAGTCGTAATCGTGGGACTAGCAATCAACTCTCTGTAGTAGTCAACCTCTGGGTGGCGAATCACACAGACATCCACTCCTAGTGCAGATAGGGTCAGGATAGTATCATAAAGTGTTTCACCCTTATTGACCGAACTAGTCTTCACATCAAAGTCAAGTCGTTCCAATCCCAGTTTAATTTCTGCCACTTCAAAGGACTTATGCGTCCGTGTAGAATCCTCAAAGAAAAGATTGGAAACAATCGGATGGTCTTCATAAGGAAGCTGGGCTCCATTTTTAAACTCAATTCCTCGCTTGATTAATTTCATCACTTGATCGACAGTGAGGTCTTCCATGGACACCACATGGTTCAATGCTTGTTGATTTTCTGACATGGCTACTCCTTAGCTTTCTAAGCTTCTTCAGTAATCAGAACTCTGTCTTGGCCATCAAGTTCTGCCATCTCTACGATGATTTCTTCAGAACGACTAGTTGGGATATTTTTTCCAACGTAATCTGGACGGATTGGCAATTCTCTATGTCCACGATCGACTAGAACTGCTAAACTCACGCGCGCAGGACGACCATGACCTACAATATTATCAATAGCAGCACGGATGGTACGACCTGTATAGAGCACATCATCCACCAAGATAACTTCGCGGTCTGTCACATCGACAGAAACCAAAGAAGTATCTTCTCCACTTTTAACATCATCACGGAAAGGTTTAGTATCCAATTCCACAACAGGAACTGAAAGATTTTCTAGCTGCTCCAAACGTTCTTGGATTCGGTGGGCGATAAAGACACCGCGAGTTTTAATACCAGCCAAGACGATTTTATTCAAATCTTTGTTGCGTTCGATAATCTCATAAGTAATACGCGTAATCGCTCGTTTGACGGTCAATTCGTCTACAACTTCTTTTGCCTTCATGACAAACCTCCAAAAAGAAAAGTCTCCTTAAACAAGGAGACTTGAAATGTATAGCCAAGCGAGCCCTACTGCAAACAGTATAGACTTCACCCTTCTACTTTATCGCGCTCCTTGCCTGCCTCACGGGACAGGTTTAAAGGAATATTTAGTTATCAAATACTATAGCACAAAGCATGCTTAAAATCAAGCAAAAACTTTTGATCCCTTATCTTATAAATTGCTAAAATCATATAACTGTGGGTACTGGTCACACTCTGGATTTTTAGGATGACAAATGGCTCTTCCAAAATAAATCATAGCCTGATGGGCTGCTAACCACTGCTCCGGCGGCAAGATATCCATGACCCGCTTTTCCACCTCAAGTGGTGTTGCTGATTTTTTGACGATATCATGGTGTTTGCAAATACGCTCCACATGAGTGTCTACTGCAAAGGCTGGAATTCCAAAGCCCACACTCATGACAACATTGGCAGTCTTGCGACCAACACCTGCTAAACTCTCCAATTCCTCACGTGTTTGAGGAACTTGACCATCAAAGTCGTCTAGTAACTGTTGAGCACATTTTTTAAGGAATTTAGCCTTATTCCGATACAGTCCCAGGCGAGAAATATGTGAAGCAATCTCACTCTCAGTCGCCACAGACATGGCTTGTGGCGTTGGAAAGGCAGCAAAGAGACCCGGTGTAGCCTTATTTACCGCTGCATCCGTTGTCTGAGCTGACAACATGACCGCAACTAGTAGTTCAAAATGATTGGTAAAATCAAGACTGGGCTTGGCATCTGGAAAAAGAGCAATGATTTCTTCTAGCACCTTTCGTGCGCGTTTTTTTGACAAGACCATTATTCGTCTCCATCAAATAGTCCTTGTAAGCCAGCAAAAGGACTGTTTTCTTCTTTCTTAACTGCCTGTTGAGCTTGGTATTCTTCCTCTGTCATGATTTGCCAGTCATTTCCTGAAACAAATCCTTGACCAGCTTCTTCTTCAGCCGTCAAGACCTTGATAGGAATGTTTAGTAGGATATTGTCTGACACGCTCTCAGCAAGGTCAAGTTCCCCATTTTCGATAGGCAAGACCAAATCATCGTCTAAAACTTCTTGATCTAGCTGGTTGGTTGCTCCTTCCATGAAAACTTCCGTTACTGGATAAGATTCAACTAACTCAACCGGCTCCATACTGCGACTTGAAGCAAGAACAATGGTATAAGATAGTTGATAATCTAAGAAATACATACGGTCTTCGTACTGTACTTTCCCAACCGCATGGATATCTTTTACATCTAAAATTTCTTGATTGCGTGCACGCAGGTCTGCGGCTAGGTCTAACGTTTGTTCAAAATGCAAGCCTTCAGGCTGCTTACGAATTTCTTGAATATTTAATTTCATACTTCCTCCATAAAGATTTACTCTCTTGATTATATCATGAAAAGCCTACAAATCAGCCCACCAAACTTTATAATTAAAACTCGATTCTTTAACATATTTACTATGACATTTTGTTTTTTAGTGCTATACTATAGGCAATAATACATCAGAGCAAGGAGGATGCTCATATGGAAGACAAAGAACTCATTACTAATGCAACCCAACTCCTATCCGAGTTAAATAAAAGTTTCCAAAGCTGCAAACAGGGTAGGGCAGATGATATTCGACTGCAAGAGCTGCTAAATACTACTCTGCAAGAGCTCAAAAAAGCGGAAAAGTTGGACAACAGTATCTTAATAGACCTTGAGAAATTTTACCAACGTACCAGTCTTCTGATAGGTCTCGGTAGCCTAAAACTGAATGACCAAGCACGCACTGCTTGGCGAAACTATGACAAGTTCCATTACGAGCATGTCAAACACGTACTAACTCTTTATGGACCTGTTTTTGGGTTTTAGAGCATAGAATTTCCAGTTTTCTGTTGACAAAATTTCCTTAAAGGTATAGGATAGAGGTACTAATACTCGGAGGTAAGGGAGACATGAACAACTAAGTCTATCAAATAAAGAACTTTATTTAGTAGATCTTGTTTTTGTCTCTTTTTGCATGCTCTTTTATGCTCTTTTTCTGGCATTTTATACTCAATGAAAATCAAAGAGCAAACTAGGAAGCTAGCCGCAAGCTGCTCAAAACACTGTTTTGAGGTTGTAGATAAGACTGACGAAGTCAGTCACATATATACGGTAAGGCGATGCTGACGTGGTTTGAAGAGATTTTCGAAGAGTATTAATAGAGTTTTTTTGACATAGACATTGGCTCTACTAAGTAAAGTAGAGCTTTTTGTTATGCACTATTGGACATTCTAGAAAGGGCAACAATATGATAAAAATCAATCATCTGACCATCACACAAAACAAAGATTTACGTGATCTTGTCTCAGACTTAAACATGACTATCCAAGACGGGGAAAAAGTAGCTATTATTGGAGAGGAAGGAAATGGCAAATCAACCTTACTTAAAACTTTAATGGGGGAATATTTGTCTGATTTCACTATCAAGGGAGACATCCAGTCTGACTATCAGTCACTGGCCTATATTCCTCAAAAACTTCCCGAGGAGCTGAAAAAGAAAAGTCTACACGACTACTTCTTTTTAGATTCTCTTGATTTAGACTACAGTATCCTCTATCGTTTGGCTGAGGAATTGCATTTTGATGGCGATCGCTTTGCTAGCAACCAAGAGATTGGCAGTCTATCAGGGGGCGAAGCTTTGAAAATTCAGCTCATCCATGAGTTAGCCAAACCCTTTGAGATTTTATTTTTAGATGAACCTTCAAATGACCTAGACCTTGAGACGGTTGATTGGCTAAAAAATCAGATTCAAAGGATTAGACAAACTGTTATTTTCATTTCCCATGATGAAGAATTTCTTTCTCAAACGGCAGACACTATTGTCCACTTGCGACTGGTCAAGCACCGTAGAGAAGCGGAAACACTAGTAGAGCATTTAGACTATGATCGCTACAGTGAGCAGAGAAAGGCTAATTTTACCAGACAAAGTCAGCAAGCTGCTAACGACCAAAGAACCTATGACAAAACCATGGAAAAACATCGCCGAGTCAAGCAAAATGTAGAAACTGCACTTCGAGCTACCAAAGACAGTACTGCCGGTCGCCTATTGGCTAAAAAGATGAGAACTGTCCTCTCACAAGAAAAACGCTACGAAAGGGCAGCTCAGTCCATGACTCAAAAGCCACTTGAAGAGGAACAAATCCAACTTTTCTTTTCAGACATCCAACCATTACCGGCTTCCAAAGTCTTAATCCATCTGGAAAAAGAAAATTTGTCCATTAACGACCGAGTTTTAGTTCAGGAGTTACAACTAACTGTCCGTGGCCAAGAAAAAATCGGTATCATCGGCCCAAATGGTGTTGGAAAATCGACTCTGTTAACCAAATTGCAACAACTACTAAGTGCCAAAAGAGAGATTTCTCTTGGTGTTATGCCACAAGATTATCACAAGAAATTGCAATTGGATTTATCCCCAATAGCCTATCTTAGCCAAACTGGACAAAAAGAAGAACTACAGAAAATCCAATCTCACCTAGCCAGTCTCAATTTCAGTTATCCAGAGATGCACCACAAAATTCGCTCCTTATCCGGCGGACAACAGGGTAAACTCCTGCTTTTGGATTTAGTCCTGCGCAAACCAAACTTTCTCCTGCTAGATGAACCCACACGAAACTTTTCTCCCACTTCTCAACCCCAAATTAGAAAACTCTTTGCAACCTATCCAGGCGGTATCATCACTGTTTCGCATGACCGTCGTTTCTTAAAAGAGGTCTGTTCGACTATCTATCGCTTGACAGAACACGGTTTGGATGTAGTTAATTTAGAAGATTTATAAACTTTGAACATAGCAAAAATCCAGAGACAACCTCTGGATTCTTTTTACATCTGTTTTAAACGTTCAATTCGCTCTGAGATAGGTGGGTGGGTATAAAAGAGTTTTTGGAACCCTCCCCCTTTCTTGGGATCATTGATATAAAGTGCGCTGCTGGCATCATCAACGTGGTGATGCATCGGCTCGCTATTATCCAGCTTACGTAGGGCATTAATCATTCCTTGAGGATTGCGGGTCAACTCGACACTGGAAGCATCAGCTAGAAATTCCCTCTGACGCGAAATAGCTAGTTGCACCAAGGTTGCAGCGAGAGGTGCCAGCACAATTGCAAGTAGGGAGACCACTAGCATAATGATTTCAAGACCATTTCCATCTCTATCATCGTCACTTCGTCTGCGACCTGCTCCACCCCACCACATCATACGACCTGCCATACTAGAAAGCATGGTGATAGCACTAGCAAGGGCGACAGCAATAGTCGAAATACGGATATCGTAATTACGAATATGACTGACTTCATGTCCCATAACAGCTTCTAGCTCCTCACGATTCATGATAGCTAGGAGACCTGACGTCGCAGCAACCGCCGCATTTTGAGGGTTAGAACCTGTCGCAAAGGCATTTAAGGCTGGATCATCAATGATGAAAACACGAGGCATAGGAATCTGAGCCACCATAGCCATATCTTCCACTACATGGTAGAGGTCTGGTGCCATTTGCTCATCAACCTCACGCGCTCCATTCATGGACATGACAATCTCTGTCGATTGAAAAATCATGGACAAGGCATAGATAAAGCCGATAATCAGTGCGATAACCAAACCACCAATCCCAGACCTCATAAAGAGGTAACCAACCGCATAGCCAACAAGAGCTAAAAGTAGGAAAAATACCAGCAACAAAATCCACGTTTTTCGTTTATTGCTTGCAATTTGATCAAACAACATCTTAGTCACCTAAACCGCTAAAATCAACTTTAGGAACTGCCTTTTCCTCTTCTGGTGTTTGAAGGAAATCTGCTGCTTTAAATCCAAACATCCCAGCGATAATATTGCTTGGGAAAGTTTCTAATTTTACATTGTAGTTGCTGACAACACTGTTGTAGAGTTGACGAGAGTAAGAAATTTTATTTTCTGTGTTGGTCAACTCCTCTTGCAATTTAACAAAGTTGGCACTAGCTTTCAAGTCTGGGTAGCTTTCTGCAACTGCAAAAATACCTGAAACTTGACGAGTGAGGGCATCACTAGCTTTCATAGCTTCTGCTGGTGAAGTCGCTGCAGCAACTTGATTGCGAAGTTCTGCCACCTTTTCAAGGGTAGAACCTTCATATTTGGCATAACCTTTTACAGTCTCAATCAAGTTTGGCAAGAGATCATTTCGACGTTTCAACTGAACATCAATCTGACTCCAAGCCTCCTTTGTTTGCATACGATTCTTAACCAAACCGTTATAGCTAACAATCACAAAAATAACAATAAGAGCAATAACTCCAAGAATAATCCAAGTCATTATATAAGTCCTTTCTGCTTTTAGATTAGTACCAGTATATCAAATTTTTAATGATTGTGGTAAAATAAGATGATACTAAAGAAGGAAATAACTATGAAACCAGAAACATTTTACAACTTGCTTGCCGAGCAAAATCTTCCACTTTCGGACCAGCAAAAAAAACAATTTGAACGTTATTTTGAGCTCTTGGTCGATTGGAATGAAAAGATTAATTTGACGGCTATTACAGACAAGGAAGAAGTTTATCTCAAACATTTTTACGATTCGATTGCACCTATTCTGCAAGGCTTGATTCCTAATGAAAATATCAAACTTCTTGATATTGGAGCTGGGGCAGGATTTCCTAGTCTGCCGATGAAAATCCTCTATCCTCAGTTAGATGTGACCATCATTGATTCGCTAAACAAGCGCATCAACTTCCTCCAACTTTTGGCTCAAGAACTGGATTTAGATGATGTTCATTTCTACCATGGACGTGCCGAAGATTTTGCCCAAGACAAAAACTTCCGTGCTCAGTATGATTTTGTAACAGCTCGTGCGGTTGCCCGTATGCAAGTGCTATCTGAATTAACTATTCCCTACCTTAAAGTTGGCGGAAAACTATTGGCACTCAAGGCTAGCAATGCTCCTGAGGAATTATTAGAAGCTAAGAATGCCCTCAACCTCCTCTTCAGTAAAGTCGAAGACAATCTCAGCTACGCCCTACCAAATGGAGATCCGCGCTACATCACAGTGGTAGAAAAGAAAAAAGAAACACCAAATAAATTTCCACGTAAGGCTGGCATGCCCAATAAACGCCCGCTTTAAATTTTTTAGTAAAAAAATATTTACAAAGTTCGTAATTTCTGCTATACTATCACAAGCAAAGGTTTTTAATGTCATCCCGTGAGGTGACGAAGACGCAGAAATATTTAAAACTCTTTAAAATCTAGATTTTAGAGAAGTCTTACTCTGAGGGCCTATTGCTGTAAAATAATGGGCTCTTTTTTGATGCCCAAAAGTGAGGTTTATATGAAACAAGAATCAACTGTTGATTTGTTACTAGACGTTGACCAACGTCCTTCAGCTGGAAAAGGAATTCTCCTTAGCTTCCAACACGTTTTCGCCATGTTTGGTGCAACCATCCTGGTACCATTGATTTTGGGAATGCCTGTATCTGTTGCCCTTTTTGCTTCAGGTGTTGGAACACTTATCTACATGATTTCAACTGGATTTAGAGTTCCAGTTTATCTAGGTTCTTCATTTGCCTTTATCACAGCTATGTCACTGGCTATGAAAGAAATGGGTGGGGATGTATCTGCTGCCCAAACAGGGGTTATCTTGACTGGTTTGGTCTACGTCCTTGTTGCTGCTGGTGTTCGTTTTGCAGGTACAAAATGGATTGATAAACTCTTGCCACCAATCATCATCGGACCTATGATTATCGTTATCGGTCTTGGACTTGCAGGTTCAGCTGTTACTAACGCTGGGCTTGTAGCGGACGGAAATTGGAAAAATGCTCTTGTAGCGGTTGTTACTTTCTTGATTGCTGCCTTTATCAATACAAAAGGAAAAGGCTTCCTACGAATCATTCCTTTCCTCTTTGCCATTATCGGTGGTTACCTCTTCGCTCTAGCTCTTGGGCTAGTTGACTTTACACCAGTTCTTAAAGCCAACTGGTTTGAAATTCCTGGTTTCTACTTGCCATTTAGCACTGGTGGTGCCTTTAAAGAGTACAATCTTTACTTTGGTCCAGAAACTATCGCCATCTTGCCAATCGCTATCGTAACAATTTCTGAACATATCGGAGACCATACTGTTTTGGGTCAAATCTGTGGCCGTCAATTCTTGAAAGAACCAGGTCTTCACCGTACACTTCTTGGTGACGGTATTGCAACTTCTGTTTCTGCCTTCCTTGGTGGACCAGCCAATACAACTTATGGAGAAAATACAGGGGTTATCGGTATGACTCGTATCGCTTCTGTCTCAGTTATCCGTAACGCTGCCTTTATCGCAATTGCCCTTAGCTTCCTTGGTAAATTTACTGCCTTGATTTCAACTATTCCAAACGCTGTACTTGGTGGTATGTCAATCCTTCTCTATGGAGTTATCGCCAGCAACGGTTTGAAAGTCTTGATTAAAGAACGTGTTGATTTCGGTCAAATGCGTAATCTCATCATCGCAAGTGCTATGTTGGTCCTTGGACTTGGAGGAGCTATCCTTAAACTTGGTCCAGTTACCCTTTCAGGTACTGCCCTATCAGCCATGACAGGAATCATCTTGAACTTAATCTTGCCATACGAAAATAAAGACTAAGGGTCTAAATACATCAAAAACGAGCATTTCCAATTACGGAAGTGCTCATTTTTCTTCTTTCTAAAAAAGGAAAGCCCTGCGGCCTTCCTTTGTCTTACTTGCGTTTCTTCTTCGCTTTTTTCATTTTGTTAGCCATGCGTTTCATGGACTGTTTCATGGCAAATTCACCGATTTTACCTTTGAGTCCACCACCAAACATCTGGCTCATATCGGGCATTCCTGCTCCTCCGAGAGCTGACAGGTCAGGCATACCGCCTTGTCCCATCATTCCTTCAAGGGCAGACATATCCATTCCTCCCATATTTGGCATATTTTTAGGAAGGTTGTTTGGATTGATCCCCATTTGCTTCATCATTTTGTTCATATCCCCAGACATAACTCCTTGCATGAGTTGTTTAGCCTGGTTAAAGTCCTTAATGAATTTATTAACTTCGACAAATGTATTTCCAGAACCTGCGGCAATACGACGTCGACGGCTTGGATTTAGCAAATCTGGGTTTTCACGTTCTTCAGGTGTCATGGAAGACACAATGGCACGTTTGCGAGCAATCTGACGCTCATCTACCTTCATGTTTTGAAGTGCTGGGTTGTTAACCATACCTGGAATCATCTTGAGCAGGTCTTCCATTGGGCCCATGTTTTGTACCTGATCCAACTGATCAATGAAATCATTGAAATCAAAGGTGTTTTCGCGCATCTTCTCAGCCATTTCAAGGGCTTTTTGCTCATCGTATTCCTTAGAAGCTTTCTCAATCAAAGTGAGCATATCTCCCATGCCAAGGATACGGCTTGACATACGGTCTGGGTGGAAGGTCTCAATGTCCGTAATCTTTTCACCTGTACCAGTGAACTTGATTGGTTTGCCAGTAATGTGTCGAACAGATAGGGCAGCACCACCACGAGTATCGCCATCAATCTTGGTAAGAATAACACCAGTCACTTCCAACTGAGCATTGAACTCACGCGCAACATTGGCCGCTTCCTGACCAATCATGGCATCAACGACAAGCAGAATTTCGTTTGGTTGAGCCAATGCTTTCACGTCACGAAGCTCATTCATCAAAAGCTCATCAATCTGCAAACGCCCTGCTGTATCAATCAAAACATAGTCGTTGTGATTGGCTTGGGCTTGTTCCAAACCTTGACGAACAATCTCAACAGCTGGTACCTCTGTACCAAGAGCGAAAACCGGCACATCAATCTGTTGCCCCAGTGTCTTCAGCTGGTCAATAGCCGCAGGACGGTAAATATCCGCCGCAATCATCAAAGGACGGGCATTTTCTTCTTTTTTGAGTTTGTTGGCCAATTTACCAGCAAAAGTTGTTTTACCAGCCCCCTGCAAACCGACCATCATGATGATTGTAGGAATCTTAGGTGACTTGATAATTTCTGCCGTATCAGAACCTAAAACGGCTGTCAGTTCCTCATCAACGATTTTAATAATTTGTTGCGCAGGATTAAGGGTATCAATGACCTCATGCCCGACTGCACGCTCACGAACTTTCTTGATAAAGTCCTTTACAACAGGCAAGGCAACGTCGGCCTCAAGCAAGGCCAAGCGAATTTCTTTGGTTGCCTCTTGGACATCAGATTCAGAGATTTTTCCTTTTTTACGTAAATTTTTAAAGACGTTCTGCAAACGTTCTGTTAAACTTTCAAATGCCATTTTTCTTCCTCTTATTCTCTATTATCAATGCTTGTTAAAATTTCTATCTGCTCTTGCAGAAAGTCATCATTGGGATAGCGCTCCAAAATCTGGTCAAAAATCTGACTGCGAACAATGTAGTCCGAGTACATGTGCAATTTCATCTCATAATCTTCCAAAATCTTTTCTGTCCGCTTGATATTGTCATAGACAGCCTGACGACTGACACCAAACTCCTCGGCAATCTCAGCAAGACTGTAATCATCAGCGTAGTAGAGCTCTATATAATTCATTTGCTTATCTGTCAAAAGCGCCGCATAAAATTCAAAGAGCGCATTCATACGATTGGTTTTTTCGATTTCCATAACTTTTATTATACCAAAAATTAGCCTAATCTACCACATTAGCAGGCTAATCCGAGAAGATAGCTAGCAAAATTTGAAAAAGACAAGAGACTATCCCCAAGTAATTACCAATTGATAGCTGGCAAAGGGATGTCCCTCTTGATTTTGTAGTTGATAATCTAGTTCAATCTTTTGCCCACCAACTTGATAATGGCTCGTTTGGATGATAAACTCCTGCATGCCCATAGGTGTAGGAATATAGGCTAAACTATCACTATCCTTTAGAAAGCGCATAATGGTCTTGGGATTGGAAAATCGGCTCATCACCAGTTCTTGACCATGAAATTTAATAACCACTTTTTCCTTTTCCTCATTATAGAAAAGCAGGTAGCTATAATCTCCTTTTTCATGCACTTCCACGTCATAAAGCTGGTCAATCACTTCCAACTGCTCATCAAACTGAATCGTATTTCGCATCCGAATCTTCACATCAAGTCCTCTTTCTTGTCTCTTGTCCTACTATTTTACCAAAAACTCTAGCTTTTTGCTATAATGGTCATATGAACGAAAAAGTATTCCGTGACCCAGTTCACAACTACATCCATGTCAATAATCAAATCATCTATGACTTGATTAATACAAAAGAATTTCAGCGTTTGCGCCGGATCAAGCAACTGGGAACTTCCAGTTATACCTTCCACGGTGGGGAGCACAGCCGCTTCTCTCACTGTCTAGGTGTCTATGAAATTGCACGACGTATCACGGAGATTTTTGAAGAAAAATATCCTGAAGAATGGAATCCTGCCGAGTCTCTCCTCACCATGACCGCTGCTCTCCTACACGACCTTGGACATGGTGCCTACTCCCATACTTTTGAACATCTCTTTGACACAGATCACGAAGCCATTACTCAGGAAATCATCCAAAGCTCTGAGACAGAGATTCACCAAGTCCTGCTACAAGTGGCGCCAGATTTCCCAGAAAAGGTAGCCAGTATCATCGACCATACCTATCCTAACAAGCAGGTCGTACAACTCATTTCTAGTCAGATTGATGCAGACCGCATGGACTATCTCTTGCGCGACTCCTATTTTACAGGAGCTTCCTATGGGGAATTTGACCTGACTCGGATCCTCCGAGTCATTCGTCCTGTCGAAAATGGTATCGCCTTTCAGCGCAATGGCATGCATGCCATCGAAGACTACGTCCTCAGCCGTTACCAGATGTATATGCAGGTTTATTTCCACCCAGCAACACGTGCCATGGAAGTTCTCCTTCAGAATCTTCTCAAACGGGCTAAGGAACTTTATCCAGAAGACAAGGACTTCTTTGCCCGAACTTCTCCACATCTCCTGCCATTCTTTGAAAAAAATGTGACCTTGTCTGATTATCTGGCTCTGGATGATGGTGTGATGAATACCTACTTCCAACTCTGGATGACCAGTCCTGACAAGATTTTAGCAGACTTATCACAGCGCTTTGTCAACCGCAAGGTCTTTAAATCCATTACCTTTTCACAAGAGGATCAATTCCAACTCGCCAGCATGAGAAAATTGGTCGAGGACATTGGCTTTGATCCCGACTACTATACTGCCATTCATAAGAACTTTGACCTCCCTTATGATATCTATCGTCCCGAATCTGAAAATCCACGAACACAGATTGAGATTTTACAAAAAAATGGAGAACTGGCCGAACTCTCTAGCCTGTCTCCTATCGTCCAATCTCTTGCTGGCAGTCGCCACGGAGATAATCGTTTCTATTTCCCAAAAGAAATGTTGGATCAAAACAGCATCTTCGCAAGCATCACCCAGCAATTTTTACACTTGATTGAGAACGATCATTTTACACCAAATAAAAACTAGAAGAGGAAATTTATGAGTATTAAACTAATCGCCGTCGATATCGACGGAACCCTAGTCAATAGCCAAAAGGAAATCACTCCTGAAGTCTTTTCTGCCGTCCAAGATGCCAAAGAAGCTGGTGTCAAAGTCGTCATTGCAACCGGTCGCCCTATCGCAGGTGTTGCCAAACTTCTCGACGACTTGCAGTTGAGAGACGAGGGTGACTATGTAGTAACCTTCAACGGTGCCCTTGTCCAAGAGACTGCTACTGGCCATGAGATTATCAGCGAATCCTTGACTTATGAGGATTATCTGGATATGGAATTCCTCAGTCGCAAGCTCGGTGTCCACATGCATGCCATTACCAAGGATGGAATCTACACTGCAAATCGCAATATCGGAAAATATACAGTGCACGAATCAACCCTCGTCAGCATGCCTATCTTCTACCGTACACCTGAAGAAATGGCTGACAAGGAAATCGTCAAGTGTATGTTCATCGATGAGCCTGAGATTCTCGATGCTGCGATTGAAAAAATTCCAGCAGAATTTTACGAACGCTACTCTATCAACAAATCTGCTCCTTTCTACCTCGAACTCCTTAAAAAGAATGTGGACAAAGGTTCAGCCATCACTCACCTAGCTGAAAAACTCGGATTGACCAAAGATGAAACCATGGCGATCGGTGACGAAGAAAATGACCGTGCCATGCTGGAAGTCGTTGGTAACCCAGTTGTCATGGAAAACGGAAATCCAGAAATCAAAAAAATCGCCAAATACATCACCAAAACAAATGATGAATCCGGCGTTGCCCATGCCATCCGTACATGGGTACTGTAAAATAATATGAATATAGAAAAAGCACTCCAGAAATTAGAGATACTGTACTGACCCCAAAAGTTAGACAGAAAAAATCTTACTTTTGGGGTGCAGTTCAAGATTCAGTATTTTTGGTCTATAGTTCTATCCCCTAAATAATTATTAAATCTGAAAAAGGTAGTACATTATGTAAAACCTTTTTCATTTTTTTATTTTACTACGAATTAATATTATTTTTTCTAATGATAATTAACCCACTAATCTTCCTTCATAAATATTGCAGTTCTTTTCTTAGTTAGCTTTTTTTCATAACTCTTTATAAGAATAACCAATAAACTACTTAGTAATCCCAAAATAACTAGACTTAATCTCGGGTTTAAAAGCCAATTAAAATAAGCAGCCAGTATCCCTCCAAAAGGAGCAAAAATGGTAGCTATTACAAAAGAACTAGAAAGTATCTTTCCAATATTATACACAGTACTTTCTTGCTGCTGTATTGTTGTAATCGAAACAGAAGCTATTGTAATTAGTCCGCTCAAAATTGAATAACAAATTCCAAAAAATATCCAATTTTCTACTATTCCACTCGCCATAATGACAAGTGGGATGGTTGCCATTGATATATTCATCAATATAAAAGCATCCTTCTTATTCAAAAAAGTAGAAAGAAAGGTTACTGCTATCAAACTTCCAAATCCAGCAATTGAGTAAACAATCCCAACAAGACTATTTGATAATTTTAATTGATCCTGTAAATAATAAATAATCGTTGCATTGAAGCCTAGCATAGCGATATTCACAACAATAGTAAAGAGTAAAGAAATCCTCAACTTAATATTTGTAAAGTTCTCTTTAAAACCTACAAAAATTTCTTTTATATCATCATTACCATTCTCCTTGTGTTCTTGATCTGGAATATATGAAATTAGTATTGAAAGAAATAATAACAAGAAAGAAGCACTATTAATAAAAAAAATGCTATTAATATTAAACTTTAACATTAGTACCCCTGCTATAGCTGGAGAAATTAATTTTGAAATAGTTCGGACACCTTGAAACTGAGAATTATATTTTTGCAATTCTTCCTTCTCAAATAAGGCAGGAGTAATGACTGAGAATCCTGTTTGAAAAAGTGTCGAAAATAAAGGTATCAAAAATGCAATAACATAGTAAAAAAATATAGAAACTGAATATTTAGATAATATCGGTATTACACTACATAATAATGCAGGTATTAATGTAGACCATAATAGTATTTTTTTCTTATTGAAATTATCTAATAAGTAACCCATAACAAATCCCAAGAAGAATTGAGGTAGCAATTCAATAATCACCATTCCTCCCATTGCAAAAGACGAATGAAATTCTTGGTAAATTAAGATTGGAAAAGCAATTTTCTGAAATCTATCTCCAATATTTGATATAAATTCACCAAAAGTTATTGTATAAAACGTTTTCTTGTTAATATCCAAAATGTCCCTTCTTTCTAGTTAAACCACGATGAATATCACTTTTTATTAAATTGGTAAGACTTATTCCAAACCTCTTTGCAAGAGTTGGTACCGCACTATTTTCACTTAAACCATACATAGTTACTAACTCAATGAAATAAACATCGTCGTCAGATACTCTAAAATCAAGATAACAACTACCATCTATTTAATAATAATCCAAAATAAGTGTTTAGTTGTAACTAAACACTTACCTGTACAGGTAAGATTCAACCTCCGACTATAATGATAATATCCATAATCAATAACAATATTCATGTAAATTTTAAAAGTTTTTTCATACTGAACCTCCCTTTATTTTTTATTTATTGTATAATAAATAAAAAACCTTTGAAATTTTGTTGGGAAAACGGGAAATATGAAATCAAAACTTGGTATAGCACTCAGAAAAATTCGAAAAGGAAAGCAAATCAGTTTATGTTCAATTACATATAACTTTGGATGAATTTATTATTCTTCATGATAATAATTCTACTAGAAGTGTTATGAATAACTTCAATATCTTTAAAGCTTTTTGTTAGATTTATAATTTCAACTATAGCCATCTCTACTCCTTAGTTTACAGCAAAAAATTATGCTTAATTCTTATTGTTTTTGTAAGAAATCAGGGACCCCAATACTATTCCATTCAACAAGCCTAAAGAAAGACCATATTCAACTGGAAAATCTAAAAAAATAGCAAACACTATTCCAATCATCACCCCTAGTAAGGCTGCTGTTAAAATTACATATTCATTTTCTTTCTTCATTTTCTTTACACCTAATTTCCTTTTTGTATATAAGCTGTAGTACTCTCCATCAAGAGCCATTAAGTACTTATGATTTCCTGACTCAACAATCTTACCACCTTTCATTACAAAAATAATGTCCGCATCATTAATCGTTGACAATCTATGAGCTACAATTATTTGAGTACAGCCCTGACTTTTTATATACTTTGTTATTCTTTCCTCATTAATAGTGTCTAATGCACTAGTTGCTTCATCTAAAATTACAATACTAGGATTATTTATTAATGCACGTGCCAGTGCTATCCGTTGTCTTTGACCACCTGAAATATTTGAACCCAAATCTGAGATGATAGTGTTAAATTTCATCGGCATAGCCATGATTTCATCATAGATTTGAACTGCTTTACTAACTTCCTTTATCTTTTGTGAAGTAACTTCGTGCTTTAAAGTTATATTGTCAAGAATACTTCTGTTCAATAAAAATGAATCCTGTGGAACTACTCCTAAATTTTGACTTAATATTTTTTATCTATTTGATTAATATTTACACCATCAAATAAAACTTTTCCTGTATCAATCTTATATAATCCTGATGGTATTTTTGATAACGTACTTTTTCCTGACCTCGGTTGACCGACTAGTGCAATTCTCTGTCCTGACTCAATAGTCAAATTTAAATTTTCTATTACAGGAGCTGAGTCTTTGGAATAAGAGAAAGATAGGTCCTTAATATCTATTCTACTTCAAACGTTTCTAAACTATACTCCGGAAAATAATTTAACCAATAATTAAACATACTATCTTTCATCATGTCCTCCAACCAGTACTAAGTCTTTAGAAGATATCTAAAGACTTAGGTGTACACCTAAACATTTTATCCACCGACAATAATAATATCCATTACCAACAATAAAATTAGGGAATTTTTTAAAATTTTCTTCATATTTAGACTTCCTTTCAGTTTTTATTTATTGTATAATAAATAAAAAACCTTTGAAATTTTGTTGGGAAAATGGGAAATTTGAAATCAAAACTTGGTATAACACTCAGAAAAATTCGAAAAGGAAAGCAAATCAGTTTATGTTCAATTGCTGATAGTAATTTATCTAAATCTCAAATTTCTAGATTTGAACGGGGAGAATCAGAAATCTCTTGTATTCGACTAATCAATATTTTAGATAAATTACATATAACTTTGGATGAATTTATTATTCTTCATGACAATAATTCTACTAGAACTGGATCATTCGCTAACTTGGTGCAATATATTCGAAAACACTACTCCACAAAAAATTTTGATAGTATTATTGAATTACTATCAAACTCTTCAAGTTATAACTTGGGTCCTTATGAAAAGACAATGGTAAAATCGATTCTCTATACAACAAATAAAAATTTTCTCCCCTCGGACGAGGAGTTATTACAGCTAACAGATTATCTTTTTAAAGTTGAAAACTGGGGTTACTATGAAATTATCCTATTAGGTAACTGTGTAAGAACAATTAAATATAACTCCTACTTCCTATTAACTATAGAAATGTTAAAAAATTATATCTATTCAACATTAAATAAGACAAATAAACGGCTTGTTACACAATTAGCAATCAATTGCCTAATTGTTAGTGTTGATAAAGAAGAATTTCAAAATTGTAGTTTTCTTATCAAAGAAGTAAAAAAATTATTAAACAATGAATTAAACTATTATGAACAAACCGTCTTCTTATATACGTGTGGCTATTTTGAATTTAAGCGTAATCCTGCGAACGGAATCGAAAAGATGAAACAAGCACTTCAGGTATTTGAAATTCTAGGAGAACACAATATAAAAGCACAGTACCAAGAGCACTATGACAAATATATTAATCAATGACACAAGGATAGTTAATCTTTAACCACCATAGGATTAATTATTGTTATTCCAATAGTATTTCTGTACTAAATTTTTTATCAAAATCCTTATCATTCAGTACTTTTACAAACATTTCTAGATTTTTTTCTAATTCCTCATACTCATAAAGATAATGATCCAACTCCTCTTGAAACACTCTTATTTATTCGGTTACTTGTTCTACTGTAATTGATTCTGCCAAATTTAATTTTGAAAAGTCATATCTTGCAAGCTTTCGACTGCTCACATCCTCACTCTTCAAATTGATAAGCACTTCCGCCATCTTATTTAAGTTGGCGATTTTTTCATTAATTTGATTTAGTTTTATATCTATCTCTGCTATTTCTTTTACTAACTCGTCTTTAATGTCTTGGTATTTCTTATCTACTTCAGTTAATTCAATGAAGAGGTTAATCTCAGTAATCTTTTCCTGTAGACTCTTAACTGTAGATCTTCTGTATGGTATTACTCGACTATCGTTGGTTAGCTGTCTTATCAATGTTCGTCCTTTGACATACTGATTCTTATCCGAATGTTCTTTGTTATATACAAAGTATGAAGTTGTCTCACGTATAAAGATTTTATATTTTGTTTGATTCTCTTCTTCCAGAATATCTAATTGATAATTGGGAATCATGACCACCCGTCTAACGGGTGGTTTATTTGTCTCGCACCTAACGGAGCGAGACGGACTAATAGTCACATAATTTTCTACCATCCCACTTGCCATAATGACAAGTGGAATGGTTGCCATTGATACATTCATCAAGATAAAGGCATCCTTCTTATTCAAAAAGTAGAAAGAAAGGTTACTGCTATCAAACTTCCAAATCCAGCAATTGAGTAAACAATACCAACAAGACTATTTGGTAATTTCAATTACGTCCATTTTTTTCTCTCATTAATTGGACATAGCCCTTTGTTTCTATTTTTGAATTTAAAAACGAGAACTCTCCGCACATTTTCTCATAAAAATTATTATAATCTTCTTTTGAAAAATCTCCTAAAATCTCTATTTCAAGATAAAATCCAAGACCATCAATCTTATCTAGATTAATCGTTTTATTTTCTAATGCATCATGATAAGTCTTTCTATATTTACTTATTGTAAAAATATTTGAAAAACCATCTTGCAAGATATTCCTTACAAATTCTAATTTTTCAGATTCTAACTCTATTTCACTTTCACTCCACATTCCTTGTTTTATCGTATCTTTTCTTGTGAAAATACTTGCTCTATTATCATCTTCTTGGCGAATTCTGTAGATAAAGCTACCTACCTCATCATTTTCAAATTCTCTTCCTTTTGTTTTAAAATATTCATCAACTTGCTTATTTTCACTCTTAAATTTATAAGATTTTTCTAAATATGAAATAGCATTATTATAATCTCTCTCATCGTTGAGTTCAAATCTAACTTCTAATTCATTCATTAATTTTACCTCTCAATTCTTCAAAGGCTGAAGTCTCTTTACATTCACTCAGTCTATAGTAAGTTTCTGGAGATGTTTTATAGACACAAAGCCTAATATTTTCTTGCACTCATTTTAGCACTTCAATATAATATTGTCAAGATTTTTGATGATATTTTTTTATTTATTTTTTTTAAATACATATTTGTATCTTTTTGGATTAAAAAAACGATGCTTAATTGAACATCGTCTTTACTATTCTGTTATATCTGCAATATAATGCTCGATTTTAAGAGCCATTGACATATTTCCCTCAAGCTTATAAAGGAAATAAGCCGTTTCAAAGTACTCTTTTACTACAACTTTAGAAGAAAAATTCTTACTGACATTTCCCATCAATACATACAAATCAGCCAAAAGATATGTTGTTTTATACGTCTTACATTGCTTTATCGTATCTGTGATTTTAGTAATAGCTTCTTCAGTATTATTCTGCAACCATAGATAGCGACAAACATTATAATTAAATTTAATAGAAAGGTTTAATTCTTCGATTGTTTTTAAATTGAGTTGATTTACTTGATACTCTAACTTTTCTCGAATTTCATTAAAACTCTCTAAATCTTCAATATCATAATAAAAATTAAATAGAGTATTTGAAACTTGAAGGTAGGTCAGGTCAGGTACACTTAACTGAGACAGTACCTTCTCCAATCTTGCCACAGCCTCCTCTTTTTGCCCATAGAAATAAAAATCTATAAGAGATTTTATCCACTCCATATAAAACTTATCTACTAAAGACAAGCGATGTACTTTTACACTCTCTAGTTCATATATATATTTCAAAGACTCATAATTTCGATTTGTGATAAATGTCTGAGCTAACTTCTTAAACTCTGATAGCTCGTCAATCTCCTCTTCAATTTGCTCATTAAAAAAATAATCCATACTAACTTTTAACTTCTTGGACAGAGCATATAAAAAGTCTGCTCCTGGAGTAAATTCTCCATTCTCTAATCGACTAATCTGTCCCTGTTTACATATCCCCTCAGCCAATTCTCGCTGAGACATTTTTAATTCTTTTCGTCTATTTTTTAATCTTGTTGCTAATAGTGTACCCACGTTTGCATTTTCCTTTTCTATTCGATTTCAATTTCAATTGTAACATGATTAAATTTTAAATACAAATTAATAAACCAAAAGATACAAATTATATATAAGCAATGACTAGATATGTTACCTTTGAAAACCTATCCCTTCTTCTTTTGAGATTTTCTTACTCAAACGATTGATAAACGTATTCACTTTAAATGGATTAGATATTAGACTATCATGTTTAAATTTTGTTATTGATATATTTAACAGACCAGAAATAGTCTTGTACAACATATCAAATTCAGGGGAATAATAACGATTTTCCCCATTTTTTAAGCTCTCTATTTCATAACAATCAATTCACCTTGTCACATACCTTAGCCAGAAACATCCATACCAAATCTTTTTGAAAGCTGTTTAAAGATTTGTACTTACTTTCTGAGTTCATAGATCTGAACCTTAACATCATTTGTCAATTCCATAATAAAAATAAGGACATTCCAATAAAGGAAGTCCTTTTTTAACACTACTATAAATCAAAGACATTTTCATGATCCATTTTATTCTATAGTCATTGACCAAAATACTAAATTATTTTTAAAAATGAACTTGTGATAATTGCCTTTAAATAAACATTTTGAATTTTCTTTGTCTTTCTTTACATTACTAAAAATGCCCCCTGCAGGAATCGAACCTGCAACTACTCCTTAGGAGGGAGTTGTTATATCCATTGAACTAAGGGAGCTAGATAAAAACTCTGCTGAAAAAGCAGAGTTTTTTAGTCGAATTAACGACGGATTTCTTTGATACGAGCTGCTTTACCTTGAAGAGCACGCAAGTAGTACAATTTCGCACGACGTACTTTACCGTAACGAACAACTTCGATTTTTTCAACACGTGGAGTGTGGATTGGGAAGATACGCTCAACACCTACACCGTTAGAGATTTTACGAACTGTGTAGTTTTCAGAGATGCCAGCACCTTTACGTGCAATAACAACACCTTCAAAAATCTGGATACGTTCACGGTTACCTTCGACAACTTTCGCGTGTACACGAACAGTGTCACCAGGACGGAATGATGGGATATCTGTACGAAGTTGACCTTCAGTCAAGCTTTGGATTAATGGATTCATTTTATTCTCCTATCTTTGTCAATCTTGAGGAATCTTCCTCAGCGGATAAACTGTATTTTTGTGCGTCCATTACACACAAGATACAGTTTACCAAATTTCCACAAAAAAGTAAAGAAATTTATAGCAGAATTCCTAAAAAAATCGCAACCAAACCACCTAGGTAGGTCAAAGCTAGGTAAGAATAAAAGACTTTCCTATCACTCAGCAACCTTTGGAGTTCGTCATTCAATGTAGAGAAAGTCGTTAAACCGCCACAAAATCCTGTTGCTAAAATAGCATAGACTTCCTTAGACTCCACATGATTGTAGAATAATCCAATTAAAAAACAACCTAGAAGATTGGCTATGAGCGTTCCGAGGGGCAATTTAGAAGTTTGATTATAGCGGGAAAAGAAATACCGTACGAGCGCTCCAAGACCACAGGCAATTGCAAGATAGACCATTACCATTTCTTCCTCCCTAAATAGTAAGCTAAAAGCAGACCTCCACCGATGCTCAAAAGCAAATACAGGACTAAACTAAGATAACGCCCTGTATCAAGCAGTTTTACAGCATCAAGCATTAGACTGGAAAAAGTTGTCAGCCCCCCACAAAAGCCCGTCCCCAGTGCTAAAACAACGCCTTTACTGGTTCCCTTATAGACCAGATAACCCTTGACAAGATAAACCAAGCAGAAAATGCCCAGATAGTTGACAAGAAGGGTTCCCCAAGGAAAGTCAGGACTGGCTGGTAACCAAGTGGAAACTAGGTAGCGGACAAGTCCGCCTAACATAGCAGCTAGAAAAATCCCTAGCGGATAAAATTGTTCTTTTTTCATTTGATGTTTTGATCCTGGTAATCACGCGAACGTTTGAGTATGTCCGTAAATGTTGCGACAATAGTCTCCTGATAGCGCTTGTCCTCTACACGACTTCTAATCTTTTCAAAAATAACTTCTTCTCTCTTAGTATCTAAAATCGGTTTCCCTGAAGCCTTCTTATAGGCAACTACACCCTCAACCAAATGCATTCGTTCTTCTAACAGTTTGACAATTTGGTCGTCGATTTGATCAATTTCTTGGCGAATAATATCTAAATCCATACAGTCTCCTCCTTTATTTGAATTATTGTATCAAAAAGCCATCAAATAGGCTAGTAAAATCCCAACTCACGATAAGAAAAATGCACTGATTGATTGTATCAGCGCACTTTTATTCTTATCCTACTTTAGCAGCCAATTCTTCTGCGAATTGTTCTAAGCGTTCAATGTCTTCTTCCTCGGCAGAAAGATCAACTTTAACACACTCTGAACCTTTTTCTGCTCCTGTTGACACAAAGACACGGTCAAAGTCATCAACAGCCTTACAGAATTCATCATAGAAGGTGTCACCTGAACCAACCACTCCGTAGATTTTACCATTCAAGTTAAGATCTGCTAAGTCTTCGTAGAAGTCCATCATCTCATCTGGCAATTCACCATCACCATAAGTATAGGTCGCAACGATAGCGATGTCTGCTTCCAAGAAGTCTGAAGCGTCAACAGTTGTACATTCATCAACATCGACATCCAAGCCCAAGTCACGTAATTTGTCTGCTACAATATCTGCAATTTCTTCGGTATTACCGGTCATACTGGCAAATACAATTTTTGCTAATGCCATATCGTCCTCCTCAATTTATCTTTCTCCATTATATCACATCTTTTTCATTTTAAAAATAAAAATTCTTGTGCTACAATGAAATGAGAAAGAATTGAGGTTATTTATGGACATTTGCCATCAAATTTTAGAAAAAATCAAAGAATACGACACGATTATCATTCATCGTCATATGAAACCAGACCCTGATGCCTTGGGAAGTCAAGTGGGCTTGAAAGCCTTGCTGGAATATCATTTCCCAGAAAAAACCATCAAAGCAGTTGGTTTTGATGAACCAACTCTTACTTGGATGGCTGAGATGGATCTTGTTGAAGATAGTGCCTACCAAGGGGCACTTGTTATCGTCTGTGATACGGCGAATACTGCTCGTATCGATGATAAGCGCTATAGCCAAGGTGACTTTCTCATTAAAATTGACCACCATCCAAATGATGATATATACGGTGACCTGTCTTGGGTGGATACTAGTTCAAGTAGCGCTAGCGAGATGATTACCCTATTTGCCCAAACAACCCAACTGGCCTTATCAGATTGTTCTGCTGAGTTGCTCTTTGCAGGAATTATTGGTGATACAGGTCGCTTCCTCTATCCTTCTACCACTGCACGGACCCTCCGCCTGGCTGCCTCTCTGAGAGAACATAACTTTGACTTTGCGTCTCTCACTCGCAAAATGGACACTATGAGTTACAAAATTGCTAAACTTCAAGGCTACATCTACGACCATCTGGAAGTGGATGAAAATGGTGCAGCGCGCGTTATCCTGAGTCAAGAAGTCTTGAAACAATTCAATGTTACCGATGCTGAAACTGCAGCCATTGTTGGAGCACCTGGACGGATTGACAGCGTCAGTCTCTGGGGAATTTTTGTGGAGCAGGCTGATGGCCACTACCGTGTTCGCTTACGCAGTAAAATCCATCCTATCAATGAAATCGCCAAGGAACATGATGGTGGAGGCCACCCTCTAGCAAGTGGTGCAAATTCCTATAGCCTAGAAGAAAACGAAATCATCTACCAAAAGTTAAAAAACTTGCTTAAAAACTGATAAAATACTTGCCAAACTTTTTAGAATCTGATAGACTAGTATGGTAACAATCTATGGCTCGCAAAGAGACCATGGCAGAAAGGAAATATTGCAAAATGAAAAAAGATATCCATCCAGAATATCGCCCAGTTGTCTTCATGGACACAACTACTGGTTACCAATTCCTTAGCGGTTCAACAAAACGCTCTAACGAAACAGTTGAGTTCGAAGGCGAAACTTACCCATTGATCCGTGTGGAAATTTCATCAGACTCACACCCATTCTACACTGGACGTCAAAAGTTCACTCAAGCAGATGGACGCGTGGATCGTTTCAACAAAAAATACGGTCTCAAATAATGATAAAAAGACAGCTTCGGCTGTTTTTTTGTTTCTTGAAATCAACTGCTGTTTTCATGTTCCAGACTCATACTCTTCGAAAATCTCTTCGGTAATTTAATGTTAGGGGATTTATACTAACAATAGACTTTTAACCCTAAAATTGATAAAATAGGGAAGAAAATAATTGTAAAAGGAAACTATAAATCACCATGATGAATATGCAAAACATGATGCGCCAAGCACAAAAACTTCAAAAACAGATGGAACAAAGTCAAGCAGAACTTGCTGCTATGCAATTTGTTGGCAAATCTGCTCAAGACCTTGTTCAAGCGACCTTGACTGGAGATAAGAAAGTTGTCAGCATTGACTTCAATCCAGCTGTCGTTGACCCTGAAGATCTTGAGACTCTTTCTGATATGACCGTTCAGGCCATTAACTCTGCTCTTGAACAAATCGATGAAACTACCAAGAAAAAACTAGGTGCTTTCGCTGGGAAATTGCCATTCTAAGCATAATAAAAACAAGCATTCAAGAGAATACTTGCCTATCATGGGAGGAACAACTGTTCCTCTTTTTTTATTACTAAAAATTAAAGAATTCCATAGCCTGTTTGAACAGTAAATCCGTATACTCTGGGTCTTCTTGGGCAATGGTAACCTGATCTTGAATCATTTCCAATTCATCCGTTATCATGCCGTCTGCTCCTAACTGAACAGATTTATCAAAGGACTCTGAACTATTGATGGTCCACACGTACAATTTCTGATCGGTATTCCAAAGCTTGTTGACAAAATTTTCATCTAAAGTTGAATACTCCATGGTATAACCTGTAGCCTTGGTTCTTGGAAAAATACTATTATAAGGTAGGATTAAAAAGACTGGAATTTGAGTATCGTAGGCTAAAACCTGATCAATCACATGGTAGTCCAAGGATTGCATTTGGTGACCATTCTGCTTAAGAACCGTTCCATATTTTTCCATAAAGCGTTTCATCATATCTGGACTATCTTTTCGACTGGTTTTAATTTCAATGAGGAGTTTTTGATGCAATTCATTAGCTTTATTGAGATAGTCATCAAAACTAGACACCTTGCTATGATAGCCATTTTCTGAAATATTGAGTTTGGTTAATTCTTCCAAAGTGAGATCCTGAGGATTGGCATTAACACCTGTCAAATTTTTGATATTGGCATCATGCATCATGACAAACTGGCCATCTTTTGTTTCTTGTACATCCGTCTCAACAAAGTCTGGACCTAGTTGGGCTGTCCTTTCCAGAGATTGGACAGTATTTTGGACACCATTCTTATTGGATACTCCCCTGTGAGAGATAATCAAAGGTTTATTGGCAACTGGAGCTTCTAAATAAACATAACCCTCAAGGGCAAAAAAGATAGCGGCACAGCCCATCACTCCCCATCTCATCCAGTGGTCTTTCTTTCTCCTTGGTGTGATCTCCAGTTCTTCTCCTGTTAAGAAGGAAACAAACTTAATAAGAAAATAAGTCAAGGCTATGTAGTGGAAATTCTTAATCAAGACAAAGTTGATAATTCCCAGCACAAGAGATTCCTTATGGGTCAGACCATCCATCAGTACCTGACTTGCTAAGATTGGAATCAATAAAAGAATGAAAAATAGGTAGGTTTTGACGACAATCCAAAGCAAGTTCCAAGTATAAAACCAGGAGTGCTTTCTTGTCTTCTCTAGACTGTATCTGACTGCTTCTTTGACTGTTTTTTTCTCAAATAAAAGCTGAGGTAGGGCAAACATGAAACGCACTGAAATGTAAAACAGAAGTAAAGCCAGAATAGTAACCACTATACCCACTAGCCAATACTTGTCTTCCACATAATCAACAATAAAGTCTGGAATAACAATTTTATTGAGGTAGTAAATCTTTAAAATCTTTCGAATCAATGGAAAAAGCATCATGACATAAAAGAAGATAAAGGCTATCTTGGAAAGTGTCACTTGCTTCATAAACAAGAAACTTTGTCGAAAGACCTTACGACTGTACTCCAGCAGAGTTCTCTTCTCATGATAGAGGAGGTGTCGAGCTCCAATAAAGAGAAGTCCTATCTGGTAATAGGCAATCAGTAAATTAACAATTACCAGAACAAATAAAGCGAGACTAACAAATGGCGAACCCTTTATAATGGCAAAAATATTGTTGTAGGATAGAAAGAGATAACCTGTCTGACGGAGCAAAAGTCCAGCAATCCATGAATTTGAAGGTAACCAGACAAACTCAATCATCATGAAAGTCAAGAAAAAGAGAAAGAGTATTTTATCTAGATTAAAGTATATCTGCTTAAAACCTAGATTTTTAGGTTTTTCAGGTTTCATAGGCACTCCTAGTCAAATAATTGAGACAAGTCCAAGCCTCCAAAAGGATTATTCGATAGGCTAGTTTCTGCCCCTAACAATTCTCTAGCTTGATCCGACTCTAGAAAGGACTCGTAAACACGCGTCGTCATACGTGCATCCTCTAGACTATTATGAGACTGACCTTGAAATCCAAGAAATGAGGCAACAGTTTGCAATTTGAGATTGGCAATACCGTGTAAATCCGAACTGCGACGTTCAAAAGCTTCATCATACAAATCTACCTTGTACTGCTGACTGTAGTCTAAACCATGCTCTGCTAGAATAGGCAAATCACTTTTAGCAGCATTGTAGCCTACCATAGGTAAAGAACCCACAAACTCTTGGAAATCTTTTATAACTTTCTCCACTGGAGGGGCATCTTTTAAAGTCTCAGCTGTAATCCCAGTCAAACCATTGATAAAACTCTTTAGAGGCACGCTAGTATGAACATAGGAATCATAGGCATCGATTTCCTGACCATCTCTAAAACGCACTGCCGATACTTGAATCAGGTGTGTTTGCCCTTCATGCTGATTAAATTCTAAATCGAAAGCAATGTAATCTTCTAATCGTTCCATTTTCTACCTCTCCTATACTGTTATTTTACTTGAGCAACTATACTATTTAGAAACAAAAGAAGCCATCAGGTTAGCATTTAACCTAAACAGCTCCTTGATTATCCTCCAAATAAACGAGCAAAAAAGCCTTTCTTAGTTGATTGGACTTCTTCTTTTGCTTGGTCCAGCTCTAGCTTAAGATTTTCTTGATCCTTCATTGCTTGAAGAGTCAATTGTTGCTGCTGATCGAGTTGTTTGTCTTTCTCAGCAATCTGACGGTCTTTGATACGCATCTGCTCGTCTTTTTCTGATAACTGACGATCCTTGGCTTTTAATTGTTCATAGAGACGAAGAATTTCTGCATTCTTCTCATCAACCAGAATCTCCATCAGTTCACGTTGCTTGACATCTTCACTGACAGGCTCATCTTCAAAAATCGTTTTTTTATAGATTTCTTCTAGCTTAATCAAGCCACTTCTGGTAACGACTGTTACCCCTTTGTCATTTTTATCTGTGTCTTCTTCTGGTAATTCTTTGACACGGTTATTGATTGCTTGGCGAGATAATCCTAAGACCTCTGCAATCTCACTGACGGTCATTTCAATACTCATAATATCCTCTGAAACGTTTTCTAGCTTTTCTTTACTTAAATCTTATCATAAGCTAGAAAAACTGTCAAATTTCCGCTTAATCTAAAGCCTTCAAAAAGGCTAACAAGACTTGGGCAGAGCGACGTCCAGCTTCGATAATAAACTCATCAAAAGAGATGTTTGCTTCATGGTTGGCATTATCACTCATAGCTCGGATGACTAAGACTGGAAGATCAAGAGCATGCGCTGCCTGAGCAATAGCTGCCCCCTCCATCTCAACTGCTAAAACTTCTGGGAAATGGGACTTAATCGCTTCTATCTTGTCATTTCCTGCAACAAAACTATCTCCTGTAGCAATCAAACCAAGATGCCATTTTTGGTCCAATTGAGATAAACTCTCTTGGATTTTGGCAACAAAGGTTTTATCTGATTTGAAATAAAGCGGTTGTTGCGCCATTTGTCCATAAGAATAGCCAAAAGCTTTGACATCCACGTCATGATAGGCTAATTTGTCTGCAATCACAACATCCCCAACAGCAATACCCTCTGCTACTGCACCAGCAGATCCAGTGTTAATCAAAGCATCCACTTGGAAATGATCAGCCAAAATCGCCACACTCATAGCAGACATCACTTTACCAATTCCACTTTCTACAAGAACGACTTCATGAGAGGCAATGGTGCCTGTATGATAGGTATTCCCCAAAACAACTTGCTCCTGGGCATTGTCTAAATGCTGGACCAGATACGCCAGTTCTTCAGGCATAGCCGCAATAATTCCTATTTTCATTTCAATTCCTTTTCTATTACAAAAGTTTCATTGCTAAGACAAGCAAAATCAAAAGAAAGATGACTGCAAATAAAATTTTATTCAACTTAGAATTGAAGACATTTCTCTTGGTATTTTCAATGCGACGGCTTTTATGAATAGACGGTTCGACCTGAATCTTCAAGGTTTCTTGGCTAAAACCATGATCCTTAGGATTGGCATAACCAAAACGGGAAGAAGAGGTTGGTAAAATTTTTGTCTCCTCATCATCTAGCAAAGGAGGACCTGAAATCTTTTCGCCTCTATTAGCTCTTTCAATCATTTCATCCGTTAATAAAGGTTTACCCATACTGACCTCCTCTATTTTTTGTGCAATTCCCAATACTGAACAGCCATAATTGTCTTGGCATCACAGATATGACCTGATTGGATTAATTCCTTGGCTTCTTCTAAGTTCACTTCAAGCACTTCTAAGGTTTCATCTTCATCCTGGGGACGTGGATTTTCCACTTTCGTCAAATCGCTTGCTAGGTATAGTTTTAACTTTTCATTACAAAAGCCAATGGCTGAGTAAAAATCGTACAAGAGTTCTAATTTCCCTGTATAGGCTGTTTCTTCCTCTAATTCACGAAGGGCTGCTGCGACAGGGTCTGTATTTTCTCCTACTTCCAACTTTCCGGCTGGAATTTCGTAAGAGACAGCCTCGATGGCTTTGCGGTACTGCTTGACCAAGATGAGTTTTTGTTCATCTGTTACAGCTAAAACGCAGACAGCTCCATTGTGGAAAATCAAATCGCGCTGGGCAGTTCCTTTACCTTCTGGTAATTCAACCTGATCTTGGACCAGTTTAAAAATTGGCCCTTGATAGATTTCTTTTCGGCTAAGCGTTTTTTCTTCAAATTCCATGATAGACTCCTACTGATTTTTAGGATGATGAGGAAGGCGAGTTGCATATTCGTCTTTATTGACCTGACGACCACGACCAATAGCAATAGCATCTGCTGGCACGTCTTTAGTAATCGTTGAACCAGCACCAACGAGGGAATTGTCACCAAGTTCTACTGGCGCAATAATGGTTGAGTTTGAACCAACAAAGACATTGTTTCCAATGACTGTCTTGTATTTGTTTTTGCCGTCATAGTTGACTGTAATGGTTCCAGCACCAAAGTTAACATGGCTACCCACTTCACAGTTTCCGATATAAGTCAAATGACCAGCCTTGGTATTCTCACCTATTGAAGAGCCTTTCACCTCAACAAAGTTCCCAATGTGGACTTGGGCACCTAGACTTGAACCTGGACGAATGTGGGCATAAGGTCCAACAGTTACACCGTCTGCAACACTACTTTCTTCAATCATAGAGTTGGTAATAACAGCTCCTGCTCCGATAGTGCTATCCACTACATAAGTACCGTTTGTCAAAACAGTCTCAGCACCAATTTTCGTTTGCCCCTTCAAGGTAACATTGGCTTCGATTTGAACTTCAGGCGCAATCTCAACATCAATATCGATATAAGTTGCTTCTGGATTGACAAAGCTAACTCCATTGACCATATGCTGATGATTGATGCGACGACGCATAACCGACTCAGCAGTCGCAAGAGCCACACGGTCATTTACCCCAAGACTTTCATCAAAATCTTTCAAAGTATAAGCGCCAACTTTTTCACCAGCTTCACGGAAAATGCCAATGACATCTGTAATATAGTATTCTCCTTGAGCATTATTGGTATTGATATTTTTCAAAGCCTCAAATAAACGCTCGTTATCAAAAACGTAAGTTCCAGTGTTGATTTCCTTGATTTGTTTTTCAAAATCTGTAGCATCCTTCTGCTCAACAATGCGAAGAACTTCAGCATTGTCATTACGCACAATTCGTCCATAGCCAAAAGGATTATCTGTTTCAGCAGTCAAGATAGTAGCCACATTTTTATGATTGATGTGGAAATCAATCAAGTTTTTCAAGCTTTCACCTGTGATTAAAGGAGTATCTCCAGCAATGACCAAAGTGTGACCTGACAAACCTTCTAAGATAGGCTCTGTCATCATAACTGCATGGCCAGTACCCAACTGTTCAGATTGAGTCACAAATTCTGTCTGTCCAGCCAAGACCTCTTCAACCAATTCTGCCTTGTGTCCTACAACTGTGACTGTCTTTTCAGGTTGGATAGCTCCCACACTACGGAAAACATGTTCCAACATAGAAATACCCGCAACCTTGTGCAAAACTTTTGGCAAATCCGATTTCATGCGAGTCCCTTTACCCGCTGCTAAAATAATGGCATAATTTGACATAATCTTCTCTTTTCTCTAGAAATTCCCTTTTATTATACCATATTTCAAATCATTCCGCGCTCTTGAATGAAAAAATGCTCCCAAGTCCTTTCCTTAACCCATTTTTTGAGTATTTTTTTTGATTTTTTTTCATTTTTAAGGTAAAATTATGAGATATGAGAAAGAAAATTAATCCGCTTATTTTGTTTGGTTTTTTTGGGATTATGATTTTCATTTTAATCCTGAATCGCCCTCGTTTTGAGGACCATCCTGTAAAAACAAAGTCAAATATCGCGCAAGTAGAAACGCAAGCGCTACACAATATAGATAAACCGGTAATTGATGTTTCTGGTTGGCAACGTCCTGAGGAAATTAATTACGATACTCTCTCCCAAAACATTTCTGGAGCTATTGTTCGCGTCCATAGTGGTGCTCAAACGTCCAAAGAGAACGATGCTTCCTATGTTAATGGTGTTGATAAGGCCTTTAAAACCCATATCACTGAGTTCCAAAAACGAAATGTCCCAGTTGGTGTCTATGCCTATGTAGCTGGAAAAAATGTCCAGGAAATGGAAAAGGCTGCTGAGGTATTCTATAACGCCTCTTCGCCATACAGTCCTAGCTACTATTGGCTAGATGTGGAAGATAAAACCATGTCCAATATGAACGAAGGTGTTGAAGCCTTTCGTGCAAAACTAGAATCACTAGGTGCTAAAAACATAGGTATCTACGTTGGGGTCTACTTCATGGAAGAACACAGTATTGATACAGACAAGTTTACGTCTGTTTGGATTCCTTCCTATGGCTCTGACTCAGGATTTTACGAGGCAACTCCAAAAACTGATTTAGATTACGACATCCACCAGTACACTTCTAAAGGAAAAATTGCTGGTTTTGACCACGATTTAGATATCAACGTTATCTCTTCCTTAAAAAACAAAGAAGAAACCTTTAGAAAACTCTTTTTAAAACCTTAAAAGCATTTGTTTAGCATTTGCTTTTTCTTTTTGTGTTTGATTATGATACAATATAATAAGGATTTTTTGAAATAGAAATAGTTGGAGGAAAAATATGCTCTCATGGTTAGCACGCCTTATTAAAGGGATTGTGATTGCTCTTGGATTTATCCTACCGGGAATTTCCGGAGGGGTTCTAGCAGCAATCTTAGGAATTTATGAACGGATGATTGGCTTTCTAGCCCATCCCTTTAAAGACTTTAAGGAAAATATTTTGTACTTTATTCCAGTTGCCATCGGTATGCTTCTGGGAATCGGCTTATTTTCTTACCCGATTGAATACCTGCTTGAAAATTATCAGGTCTTTGTCTTATGGAGTTTTGCAGGTGCCATCATTGGTACGGTTCCTAGCCTACTCAAAGAATCAACTCGAGAATCTGACCGAGACAAGATTGATTTAGCTTGGTTCTGGACAACCTTTATCATTTCTGGACTGGGTCTCTATGCCTTAAATTTTGTCGTTGGAACCTTAAGCGGTAGCTTTCTTAATTTCGTCCTAGCAGGGGCACTATTGGCTCTTGGTGTATTAGTTCCTGGCCTCAGCCCATCAAATCTACTTTTGATTTTGGGCCTCTATGCTCCTATGCTGACAGGTTTTAAAACCTTTGACCTCTTGGGAACCTTCTTCCCGATTGGAATCGGAGCTGGTGCAACTCTCATCATTTTTTCAAAATTGATGGATTATGCCTTAAACAATTACCACTCACGCGTCTATCATTTCATCATCGGTATCGTCCTTTCTAGTACTCTTTTGATCTTGATTCCAAATGCAGGAAACGCTGAAAGTATCCAATACACAGGTCTTTCACTTGTCGGTTATGTCATCATCGCCTTCTTCTTTGCACTGGGAATCTGGCTTGGTATTTGGATGAGTCAATTGGAGGATAAGTATAAATAATGGCAAAAAAGGTTAAAATCAAAAAAACATTGGTGGAACAAATCCTGTCTAAAGCAGGTATCCCACATCAAGGGATTCAAATCAATGCGCTTGAAGGAGAACTTCCGCAAGGTTATGAACGAGATCAGATTTTCAAAACTTTAGCTCTTTTAGGAGACAAGACCGGACCGATTATCGGAATTGTACCTATCACTCAACACTTATCTGAAAAGAAATTAGCTAAAATTTCTGGCAATAAAAAAGTGAGCATGATTCCACAAAAGGACTTGGAAAAAACAACAGGTTATATTCATGGAGCCAATAATCCCGTCGGAATTCGTCAGAAACACAATTATCCCATTTTTATCGATAAGATCGCTCTAGACTTGGATCAAATGATTGTCTCTGCTGGTGAAGTTGGTCACAGCATTATCGTCGCACCACAAGACTTGGCTAGGTTTGTAAAGGCTGACTTTGCAGATATTTTGGAGGACAGCAAGTAATGAAACTCTACTTTGTCCGCCATGGCCGCACCGTCTGGAACCAAGAAGGGCGCTTTCAAGGTGCTAGTGGCGATTCTCCCCTTCTTCCTGAATCCATTGACACCCTCAAAAAACTCGGTCAGTATCTCAAGGAAATTCCTTTTGATCAGATTTATTCAAGTGATTTACCTCGAGCTGTCAAATCTGCTGAGATTATCCAAAGTCAACTCAAGACCCCCTGTCCTTTAGAAAGTGTTCCTAATCTCCGTGAATGGCAGCTGGGGAAGTTAGAAGGTTTGAAAATCGCAATCTTGGAAGCTATTTACCCACAACAAATCAAAGCTTTTAGATCTAATCTTGCTCAATTTGACACTCAAATGTTCGGAGCTGAATCCCTCTATAGCACAACACAACGGACCATCCAATTTATCAAATCACTCAAAGATAGTCCAGCTGAGCGTATTCTAATTGTCGGTCACGGTGCCAATCTTACTGCCAGTCTTCGTACTCTTCTAGGATATCAAGAACCACTTCTTCGTAAAGATGGCGGTCTAGCAAATGCCAGCCTGACCATTCTAGAAACCCATGATTTTGAAACATTTACTCTCGATACTTGGAATGATACTTCCTATCAATAACAGAACTTGATTATGGCGTCAAGTTCTTTTTAGTTTTGAAAGATTATCCGTGAATTTCTTGCTTATTTATGATAAAATGGGAGTATCGCAAAAAATGACTCATCGTATTCAATTTTGAGTAAAACTAGGAGGATCCCATGTCAACAGAACATATGGAAGAACTAAATGACCAGCAGATCGTTCGCCGTGAAAAAATGGCTGCACTCCGTGAACAAGGAATCGATCCTTTCGGAAAACGCTTTGAACGTACTGCAAATTCACAAGAATTAAAAGATAAATATGCCGACCTCGATAAAGAACAATTACACGATAAAAATGAAATAGCTACTATCGCAGGACGCTTGGTAACCAAACGTGGTAAAGGTAAAGTAGGTTTTGCCCACCTTCAAGACCGCGAAGGTCAAATCCAGATCTACGTTCGTAAGGATGCTGTCGGTGAAGAAAACTATGAAATCTTCAAAAAAGCAGACCTTGGTGACTTCCTTGGTGTCGAAGGCGAAGTGATGCGTACAGATATGGGAGAACTCTCTATCAAGGCTACTCACATCACACACTTGTCTAAGGCTCTTCGTCCTCTACCAGAGAAATTCCATGGTTTGACAGACGTTGAAACAATTTACCGTAAACGTTACCTTGACTTGATTTCTAACCGTGAAAGCTTTGAGCGCTTTGTCACTCGTTCAAAAATCATTTCTGAAATCCGTCGTTACCTTGATCAAAAAGGCTTCCTTGAAGTGGAAACACCTGTTCTTCATAATGAAGCCGGTGGTGCTGCTGCCCGTCCATTTATCACCCACCACAATGCCCAAAACATTGACATGGTGCTTCGTATCGCGACTGAGCTTCACTTGAAACGCCTTATCGTTGGTGGTATGGAACGTGTCTATGAAATTGGCCGTATCTTCCGTAACGAAGGAATGGATGCTACTCATAACCCTGAATTTACTTCTATCGAAGTCTACCAAGCTTATGCAGACTTCCAAGACATCATGGACTTAACTGAAGGCATTATCCAACATGCTGCTAAATCAGTCAAAGGCGATGGTCCAGTCAACTATCAAGGTACTGAAATCAAGATTAACGAGCCATTTAAACGTGTTCACATGGTGGATGCTATCAAAGAAATTACTGGTGTCGATTTCTGGCAAGACATGACTTTCGAAGAAGCCAAAGCTATCGCTGCTGAGAAGAAAGTTCCAGTTGAGAAACACTACACTGAAGTTGGCCACATCATCAATGCCTTCTTTGAAGAGTTCGTTGAAGAAACCTTAATCCAACCAACCTTTGTCTATGGACATCCAGTAGCTGTATCTCCACTAGCTAAGAAAAATCCTGAAGACGAACGTTTTACTGACCGTTTCGAGCTCTTCATCATGACTAAGGAGTACGGTAATGCCTTTACTGAGTTGAACGACCCAATCGATCAACTTAGCCGTTTTGAATCCCAAGCTAAAGCTAAAGAACTTGGTGACGATGAAGCAACAGGCATCGACTATGACTACATCGAGGCCCTTGAATATGGTATGCCACCAACAGGTGGTTTGGGAATCGGTATCGACCGTCTCTGCATGCTCCTCACTGATACAACTACTATCCGTGATGTATTGCTCTTCCCAACAATGAAATAAGCTCTTATCCTCTGGTATTTTCCAGAGGATTTTTGATGCAAAAAGAGACTGAGTAAAAACTCAATCTCTACTTTTCACTTCTTTGGTTGCTACATCTTCTCCAAACCATTTCTGGCTGATTTCTTGGAACTTTCCTTCTTGATGTAGTTCAACAAAGGATTGATTTAAAGCTTGCAGTAATCTTTTGTCAGCAGGTCTGACACCTACAGCAAAAGATTCACTCTCAAATCCAGCTGAAAAGACATTATAGTCATTTAATATACCCTCAGACTGGAGATAGTAATTAGCATACACTCGGTCAATTAACAAGGCATCAATCCTGTCATTCTTCAAATCAATCAAGGCTTCATTGAAACTCTGGTATTGATTGGCTTTCTGGTCTCTAACACGATTTTTCAGTAAATCTGGCTGGGCTTCAAAGTCTAAATAACCAGAGGAACCTGCTTGGGCTCCCAAGGTCTTATCCTTCATATCCTCTACTGAACGAATTTGCTGGCTTTTCTTCGCAACCAGAACTTGCTGATTTTCCATATATGGAATGCTAAAGGCAACTTTCTCTCGGCGTTCATCAGTGGCAGAATAGCCATTCCAGATGGCATCAATGGTCCCATTTTGCAGTTCCGTCTCCTTCATATCCCAGTCAATAGGCTGAAATTGAACCTTAAAACCTAATTTTTCAGAGACAGCTTGTGCTAAATCAATATCAAAGCCTGTATATTGGCCATTCTTTTCTTCAAAACCCATGGGTACAAAGGTATTGTCAAAACCAATAGTAATGGTCCCCTGCTCTTGATATTTATCCCAGTTATCCTGCTTTGGATCGCTAGCCTTCTGAGTACAGGCCGTTAAAAAGAGAGCCAGGAGAGAAACCAATACTAAAGCAATTTTCTTATTAGTCATCGGCACCTCCTACTTGGGCTCAACCTTGAGAATCTGATCTGCGATATTTTCAGCGAATTGTAAATCGTGGGTAACCACAATTTGCGTCATACCAAGTTCCCTATTTTGCAAGATCAGTTTTTCCACTTCCAAGCGTAATTCTGGATCCAGGGCAGAAGTTGGTTCATCGTATCCTATAATTTCTGGGTCAATCATCATAGCACGCGCCAAGGCCACACGCTGCTTTTGCCCACCAGATAGTGAGAAGGGATAAGCATCTGCATGTCCTGCTAGCCCCAACTGTTCCAGTAGACCACACGCCTTCTTCTCAGCTTCTTGCTGCCTTATTCCCATAGTTTTTACAGGAGATAAGGTCAAATTATCTAGAACTGATAAATGAGGGAACAGTTGAAAATCTTGGAAGACAAATCCCAGTAGATTCCGCTTCTCCAATTCATCCAGTTCTAAAGGTTCTCCATTATAAAAGATTTCCCCTGAATCAATGGTTTCAAGACCTGCAAGCATACGTAAGAGAGTCGTCTTACCTCCACCAGAAGGCCCAACGATAGCCAAGATTTGTTTTTCAGGAATTTTTAGACTGAAATTGGACAAAATTTGCTTTTCACCAAAGCCTTTATTGATATTTCGTAATTCTAACATGGCAGCCTCCTATCTATAGTAACTGTACTTCTTCTCAACTTTTTTGGAAATAATTGTCACAATCCCAATCAAAATCAAGTAAATGGCTCCTGCTAAGAACATAGGGACCAAACTAGCATCGCGGTTAGCAGCTGTTCGACTAGCCAAGATAAGGTCTGAAATTCCTAGAGCATAGACCAAGGACGTATCCTTGACCAAACTCATAACTTCATTAAAGACACTAGGAAGAACAATCTTAGTCACCTGAGGTAAGATAATAAAGCGCACTGTAGCAAAAGGACTAAACTTCAAAACCTGAGCAGCCTCATATTGACCTTTAGGTATGGTATTAATCCCTCCACGAAAAATTTCAGCAAAGTAAGCTGCATAATTCAAGACAAAGGCAATAATTGCAGCAGGAAGGCGATCCAAACGAATCTCAATACTTGGAAGTACATAATAGATAAAAATTAATTGCAAGAGTAAGGGTGTACCACGCATAATCCAGATATAAATGTTAATCAGGTAATGGAGGAGCTTCCAATGGACTTGCAAGGCAAAGGCAATCAAAACGCCCAAGGGAATAGAAAAAATCAAGACCAGTGCAAAAACCTGCAAAGTCATGCTTGCACCGCTCAATAAACTCGGTAATATCTCAAACAAATAAGACATACTGCACCTCCTAAAAATAATTGTTCCTATTATAGCATAAATAAACAAAATGTCCAAGTTTTTTGAAAAAAAATTCTCTTTAAAAAAGAAAAACTATATCAATCAAAAATGATTAGATACAGTTTTTAAAAATATATTCTTACAATCTCTCATACAGTTCTTGCATTTGCACATCATCTGGAACTAGTTTTAAGTAAGCTTGGGCATTGACTTTTGCTTCCTCAAAGTAGCCCAATTCATGCAAGAGATAGATATAGTGTTCCAGAAACTCTGGATTGTCCTTCAAATCTCCTACTAATTCTTGGTAATGCTCGTAGGCAGTATCCAAATCGTCCATCTCTTGATAAGAACGAGCAATCATCCACTTGGTCAAAAGATTCTCTGGCTCATCACTTTGTAAGTCTAAAATATCCTCATAGCGTTCCTGCTCCAGATAAATAGTAGCTAGACGGAGTATGATTTCTTCCGTATCCTCAGCATCTTCTTTAGCGGTAAGGAGATAATTTTCTGCACCACTAGCATCATGTAATTCATAAGAAAATTGTGAAGCTGCTAACAAGAGTCTTGTTTCAAAAGGATTTTTCTCCAAACCTTGCTTAGCAATACGCAGGGCTTCTTGAACCTGATGTTCCTTATGCAAGGCCTGACTATAACCATATTCATAGCCTTCAAAGTCAGGAGAAATGGTATCGATCTGCTTAAAATAGAGGACGGCCTTTTGGTATTCTTCTTGATCAAAGTAAAGACTGGCCAACTCAAAAGCTGTTAGGTCATCGTATTCTAACTCCAGGGCTTTTTCTAAAAACTCTGTAGCCGTTTCAAATTTCCCTAACTGGGCATAGGCAAAGCCAATCCGTTGATAGGTGGAAATGCCTGTTTGCTCATAAATCGAGCGATTATCTAACTGAACATAGCCTTGAATGGCCTCTTGATAATTTTCCAACTCACTATCCAATTCTGCTAATCCCAATATCAAGAGAGGATCTTCTGAGTAAGTCAAGGCCTCCAATAATTTCTCACGCGCCACATCTGTCAAACCTTCCAGCTGGTAAAGGTCCGCTTTCAGAGCCAAAGCCGAAACATACCAGTCACTGTTAGCTTGGATTTCCTCAAGATAAGCAAAGGCTTCTTCGATTTGACCATCCTCGCTAGCAATAGCTGCTAGATTAAGATTAACCTCTGGAAAATTTTCTACAATTTTCAGGTAAATTTCCTTGGCCTGAGGATAAAAACCAATTCCTTCAAGATAAGTAGCTAACTCATACAGAAGGTCACTTGAATCATTTTCTAAAGCTTTGACGAAATAATGTTCTGCCTTAACTAAATCTTGCTCTTCCAAAGCCTGTAACATCTGTTGACTATTGTTCACTCTTTACTTCCTCTCCTTCTAGTTCATATAAACCACTAACTACCTTATACCATTCGAAAATCGCTGAAATGACAACCTTAGCAGAGGCATAAACTGGAATACCGAGTAAAACTCCCCAGATACCAAACATGGATCCTGAAGTTAACAAAACAAAGAGAACATTAATGGGATGGATGTTTAATTGACTTCCCAAAATCAATGGAGAGACAAAACGGCCTTCAATAGTTTGTTCTACGATAAAGACAATCACTACTTTTAAAAGCATAACTGGCCCAGCAATCAAGCCCAATACTAGGGCAGGAAGCATGGCTAAGAAGCTACCCAAATAAGGAACCAGATTTAAAATACCAGCAGTAACCCCCAACGTAACTGCATAGCGTAGACCAATAATCTTGAAGAAAATCATAAACATTACCGCTACAATAATCGCCACTGTTACTTGCCCTCGAACATAATTGGACAACTGCTGATTCACATCTGATAGAACTTGTCCAACAGGTTCTTTCAATTTCGTTGGCATGAATTGGGTCAAATAGTGACGTAGTCCTTTTCCATCACGTAAGAGATAAAAGAGCATGAAAGGAACGATAATCAAGGCAACAATCACTTGAGAAGCCCCGCTAATAAAGGCGCTCACCCAGTTGACTGCCTGAGAAGAAACTTTACTTGCCCAAACTGTAGCCTGGCTAGAAAAATTGGTCAAAACTTGTTCTAATTGAGGTCTGAAATCATCTGGTAAACGCTTGGTGACCAAATCATCAATAACTCTATCAGCATCTTCAAGGTAGACTGGAACATTCCTCGCAAAACTTAAAACCTGACGTTGTAGATTTGGAATAGCTACTGCCAAACCCCAAATGATAAAGAGAGCGATGATGACAAAGACAATAGTGATAGCTATAACACGATTAACCTTATGCTTCTCCATCCAATCAACAATAGGATTTAATAAATAATATAGCAAACCAGATAGAATGACTGGCAACATCACAACTGCCAAGAAATCTAAAACAGGTGAAAATAGAAAACTAATCTTACTTAAAATAAAAAGATTCAGTCCCAATAATAAGGTTACCAAAAATACCGTAATTGCCTTGTTATCTAAAAACCACTTGAAAAACCAAGATAAGCTAAAATGTTTCTCTTTTTGCTCCATAAATACTTCCTTTCTATTGTTCTCTCATTATACCATTTTTAAATCAAAATAACTCTTTTTTAAAGTGCTTACATGGAGACAGCGACATAAAAAATCCCCTCAAAAGAGGAGATTCGATTAGTCTTGAATATGACGGTCTAAGTTCTTCTGATAATCAGCATTGGATTTGCCTTTTTCATCAGCAAATTTCTTGCGGAACTCATCCATTTCTTTGGAAGTGACAATCTTATCTTGGAGTTTAAGATATTTATAACTGTTATCTCCTGTTTTGTCACCAATCCAACCATCAGCACCACTACCTAGTACTTTCTTCGTTACTAACATTTGGGCACCGTCTGAGTGTACAGGAATAACCAAGGCACTGTCTGTTAACCAAGCTTGAGCTTTTGCATATTTAGAATATCGTTTTTCAAGATTTGTTTTCTCACTATTTGCATCATCAATCAATTCTTTGTATTTATCCAATCCAACTGTTTTAATAACTGGATTGTCTGTTCCTGGTGCTACACCAAGAGAGCCGAGGAGACTTGGACCTGAAGTTGGATCAAATACATCTAGATAAGTTGATGGATCTGCATAATCCGGACTCCAACCACTATTAACATTAATGTCCCAATCAACATTATTATTTGATGTTGCTAGAACAGTCATGTTTCCCAATTCATCATCAGAAACCTGTTGAATGTCAACAACTACATTTTCAGAGCCCAAGGCTTCTTCAATGGATTGTTTATAAGACTGAGCTTGATGGATAAAATCTGTCTGAGTAGATGAAACTGGAAGATCTAAATGAATTGGGAACTGTACTCCATCAGCTTGAAGAGTTTTCTTAGCAGATTCAAACTTAGCTTTAGCCTTGTCTACGTTATGAAGTGAATCTTGCGCATCATCAAGACTGACATCTTTCCAGACATTATCCAATTTATCCAATTCTATCTTTGTTACTTGACCAAACGATTGGTCTCCAACTTGTACAAATGTTGGAGGAGTGAAACTTGTACGTAATTTACGAGGCGCCACTTCATCCCCAAACACCTGAGAAACAGCTGCTTTACGATCTGCAGCAAATGCCAAGGCTTGACGGAAATCTTTGTTTAAAAGTGCTTTCTTAGTAGAGGATTTTTCTACATCACTTGTTTTAGCAGTATGATTGTATGACACACGATCAATATTAGTAGACATATAGAAGACGCCACCTCTTTGTTGACCATATACAATATTATCCTTGTATTTTTCTTTTAGACGTTCATAGTTGGCAGAGTTTTTAAAGAGTGGAGCAGCTGGATAATGTCCCTCATCAAAACCACGTCCTAGAGAGTCTGCATCTTGACCATCAAAGAATGATAACTTGATATCATCAATAAAGACATTTTGCTTATCCCAGTAATTTTGGTTTTTGGTCATTTCGATAGAAGATTTCGAAGTAAGCCCCTTAAGAAGATATGCCCCATTGTATAGTATACTCGTTACATCAGTGGCCTTACCAAAATCATCTCCTTTAGATGCCAAAAAATCTCCACTCACGGGAGCAAGGACTCCCATTGTTGTTTTTGAATTCCAGAAAGATTCTGGATGGTTCAAAGTATAAACAACAGTATAATCATCTGTTGCTTTCACACCTACGGTTGAGAAATCTGTTGTTTTCCCATTTACATAGTCATCCAATCCTTTGATAGAATCCTGTACCAAATAGAGAGCCTCTGATTTCTTATCAGCTGCATGCTTAAGACCAGTTACAAAATCCTGAGCCTTAACTTCACCATACTCCTCTCCCTCATTGGTATACCACTTGACACCCTGACGGATTTTATAGGTATAGGTCAAACCATCTTTGGAAACAGTCCAATCTTCTGCAACTGATGGGACCAGATTCCCATATTGATCATTTTCTAGTAATCCATCAATAACATTACCTGTAATCTGTTTAGTGCCGACATTACCAGAAACTGTATAATCCAAAGTAACAGGATCTGATGAGAATACATAGGCATAAGTAACTGGTTTAGTTGCTTGTTTAGTTGCTTCTTTAGTTGCTTCTTTAGTTGCTTCTTTATTACCATTACCAGATGAACACGCTACTAGCACTGCTGCCGAGAGTACAGCAACTCCTGCTGCTAAGAAAACACGTTTTTTCATAAACAAACTCCTTTGCAATTTGTATAAGATTATTATAGCACTTTTATTAAGTAAATCAATGAAAACATTTCTAATATTATCATCAAAAGAATTAGGTAAAGCTCTTGCTAATCTTGATTTCTTCATAGTAGCATTTTTGTGATATAATAGTCTTATCTTTATATAGAGGTAAAGTTATGAAAGAAACTGTTTATTTTGGAACTTATACACGTCGTACTTCCCAAGGGATTTACAAGGCAGACTTCGATACAGAAACTGGTCAGCTTTCAAATCTAGAACTTTTTGCTACTGAGCCAAGTCCAACCTACCTTGCCTTTGACCAGCACCAACATTTATACACTGTTGGTAGTCAAGACGATAAGGGGGGAATTGCAGCCTATCAAACTAATGGTAACTTATTAAATCACGTCGTTGAAGAGGGAGCCCCCCACTGTTATGTTGCCGTTGATGAAAAGCGTGATTTGGTTTACGCGGCAAATTACCACAAGGGACAGGTCCTTGTTTATAAACGTCAGGAAGATGGTCGTCTTCTACTTAGTGATGTTGATCAACACAGTGGCCAAGGTCCACATGAAAATCAAGCTTCTCCACATGTTCACTATACAGATTTAACACCTGACCACTATCTAGTGACCTGCGACTTGGGTACTGACCAAGTAATTACTTATGATCTTGATTCAGAAGGAAAATTATCTAAGCTCTATACCTATCATAGCCAGCCAGGAGCAGGCTCACGCCATATTATTTTTCATAACCATTATAAAATCGCTTATCTCATTTGTGAACTCAATAGCACTATCGAGGTTCTAATCTACGATGGTGTTGGTGAATTTGAACGCATGCAAGTCATTTCAACTCTACCAGACGGTTACGAAGGATTTAATGGAACTGCTGCTATTCGTCTCTCTAAAGATGGTAAATACCTCTACGCTTCTAACCGTGGTCATGATTCTATCGTAGTATATACAATTCTTGCGGACGGTAGCTTAGAGTTATTAGAAATCGTTCCAACGCATGGTAAGACTCCACGTGATTTTAATTTGACACCAGACCAAGAATTTGTCATTGCTATCCATCAAGACTCTGACAATGCAACCGTCTTTAAACGCAATCCTGAAACTGGTCGTCTAGCAGAACTTTCCAACGACTTCCATGTTCCAGAAGCGGTCTGCATCAGTTTTGCTCCTTAAGAAAACATAAAAAATGAACTTGGTAACTCAAGTTCATTTTTTCTTATAGTCTTTTTCCGACATTGATACGATTAATAGCACGTTGCAAAGCAATCTTAGCACGACGTTCTTGGTCAATCAAGTGTTTGTCTTGTGCTTCTTCAATTTCACGCTCTGCTCGAAGTTTGGCACGTTCTGCACGACTAACGTCGATATCACGAGCACGTTCTGCAGAATCAGCAACGATTGTGATGGTATTATTGGCAATTTCAATAACGCCTCCGTTTACTGCAATCCAGTTCACGTGATCTTCATCATCAATACGTTTTACCTTTACTTCATCAACTGCTAAAACCGCAATCATATTTTCATGTCGTGGCAAGATCCCCATCTCACCATCCAGAGTTCGAACCGATACATAGCTGGCATGGTGATCATAGACGAGACCATCTGGTGTCACGATCTGGACAGTTAACTGAGCCATAGATCACCTCTTAAAATCCCATTTTTTCAGCTTTTGCAATCACATCTTCGATAGAACCTACACCACGGAAGGCATCTTCTGGCAAGTGGTCGTGTTTACCATCAAGGATTTCCTTAAAGCCACGAACAGTTTCAGCTACTGGAACATAAGAACCAGGCTGACCAGTAAATTGTTCCGCAACGTTGAAGTTTTGTGACAAGAAGAACTGGATACGACGGGCACGAGCAACCAAGGTCTTTTCTTCATCAGAAAGCTCATCCATACCAAGGATAGCAATGATATCTTGCAATTCATGGTAACGTTGAAGAACACGTTTTACTTCAGCAGCAACTGCATAGTGCTCTTCTCCAACGATTTCAGGTGCCAAGGCACGTGAGCTTGAAGCAAGTGGGTCAACGGCTGGGTAGATACCCAATTGTACCAACTTACGTTCCAAGTTAGTTGTTGAGTCCAAGTGAGCGAAGGCTGTTGCTGGTGCTGGGTCAGTATAGTCATCCGCTGGCACATAGATAGCCTGGATAGAGGTTACAGAACCCTTCTTGGTTGATGTGATACGCTCTTGCAATTGACCCATTTCCGTAGCAAGTGTTGGTTGGTAACCAACAGCTGATGGCATACGACCCAAAAGGGCAGATACTTCTGAACCAGCCTGAGTGAAACGGAAGATATTATCGATAAAGAGAAGCACGTCTTGGCCTTCCACATCACGGAAATATTCAGCAATTGTCAAACCAGTAAGAGCAACACGCATACGTGCTCCTGGTGGCTCATTCATCTGACCAAATACCATGGCTGTTTTCTCGATAACGCCTGATTCTTTCATTTCCCAGTAAAGGTCATTCCCCTCACGAGTACGTTCCCCAACACCGGTAAATACTGAAATACCACCGTGTTCTTGGGCAATGTTGTGAATCAATTCTTGGATTAAGACGGTTTTACCAACCCCGGCACCACCGAAAAGTCCAACCTTACCACCTTTTAGGTAAGGGGCAAGAAGGTCGATAACCTTAATCCCTGTTTCAAGGATTTCAGAAGAGGTAGACAACTCATCAAAAGTTGGAGCTTTTTTATGAATCGGCTGACGCTCTGCGTCTTCTGTAAAAGGAGCTTCCAAGTCAATGGTATCTCCCAAAACATTGAAGACACGTCCCAAAGTTTCTTTACCTACTGGTACAGAGATTGGACGACCTGTGTCCAATACTTCCATTCCACGAGTCAAACCATCTGTTGATTCCATGGCGATAGTACGAACCATACCATCTCCCAACTCTAAGGCTACTTCAAGGACGATTTTTGTTTTTCTTTCGTCATTTTTGTAGACGACAAGTGCATTGTTAATCTCAGGAAGTTTTTCCCCTGCTGCAAACAAGACGTCTACAACGGGACCGATAACCTGAGCAATTTTACCTGAACTCATCTCCTTCTCCTATTCTATATAAGATACTGTCAGTTCCTAGCTCAACTAGGTCCTAATACTCTTCGCAAATCTCTTCAAACCACGTCAGCGTCGCCTTACCGTACTCAAGTACAGCCTGCGGCTAGCTTCCTAGTTTGCTCTTTGATTTTCATTGAGTATAAGTTCATTTTCATACGAGCTGGACTAGAGCCTATTCTAAGGCACTAGCTCCTGCTACGATTTCTGTAATTTCTTGTGTAATCGCCGCCTGTCTGGCACGGTTATACTGAATTGTCAAATCATTAATGACTTTCTTAGCATTATCTGTCGCTGTTTGCATGGCTGTCATACCAGCAGCATTTTCAGCTGTCTTGGCATCGATAATAGCCCCGTAAATCATACTTTCTGCAAACTGAGGCAACAACTGCTCCAAAATTTCTTCTCGGCTGGTTTCCAATTCAAAAGTTAAGCTGTAGTCTTCATCCGCTTCATTTGGATCCAAGTCAACAATCGGAAGCATTTGTTCCACACGCATTTGACTAGTTAGCGTATTGACATGGTGGTTGTAGCAAACATAGAGCTCATCAAAAAGTTCATTTTGGTACATTTCAACTGTTTTTGAAATAATCTTACGAACTTCATCAAAGCTAGGCTGATCCGCCAAGCCACGTAATTCATAAAGTGGTTGAATACCGCGAGCCTTAAAGAAATCAGCTCCCATTCCACCAATACAGATCATTTCAAAACCTTTACCGTCTGGATGGTATTCTTCTTTCAACTCCATAACGGCTTTCAGAATAGAAGAATTATAACCTCCAACCAAACCGCGGTCTGAAGTGATGACGATATAGCCTGTCTTCTTCACAGGACGGCTAATCAACATCGGATTGGTTGAACCACCAGCTCCATTACCATGGAGGATATCTGTCAAGAGTTTGCGGACTTTCTGAGCGTAAACTTGGAAGTTGCGAGCAGCTTCTTCAGAGCGACCAAGCTTAGCAGCTGATACCATTTGCATAGCATTAGTGATTTGACTCGTATTTTTTGTTGAAGCGATTTTTGTTTTAATATCATTTAGAGATACTGCCATCTGACACCTCTATTCTTATTGGAAGCTGGTTTGATTGAGAAACTCTGTAATCGCAGCATCCAAGACTGCTTCTTCTGGCAAGTCTTTTGTATCACGAATGGTTTCCAAAATCTCTGGATGTTGAGCATCAAAGAAGGCATGGAACTCTTCCTCGAAACGAACAATGTCATCTACTGGAACAGTATCCAAGAAACCGTGTGTCAAAGCATAGAGAATGGTTACTTGTTTCTCAACAGGCAATGGTTTGTGAACAGGTTGTTTCAAGACTTCAACTGTACGACGTCCACGGTTCAACTTAGCCTGTGTTGCTGCGTCCAAGTCAGAACCAAACTTAGTGAAGGCTTCCAACTCACGGTATGAAGCAAGGTCGATACGAAGTGTACCAGCAACCTTTTTCATGGCTTTAATTTGTGCAGAACCACCTACACGAGATACAGATGAACCCGCGTCAATGGCTGGACGAATACCCGCATTGAAGAGACCATCACCAAGGAAGATTTGTCCATCAGTGATTGAAATCACGTTGGTTGCGATATAGGCAGAGATATCTCCTGCTTGTGTCTCGATAAACGGTAGGGCTGTAATAGATCCACCACCAAGTTCATCAGAAACTTTAGCTGAGCGCTCAAGCAAACGGCTGTGAAGGTAGAAAACATCCCCTGGGAAAGCTTCACGACCTGGAGGACGACGAAGCAAGAGAGACAGTTCACGATAAGCTACCGCTTGTTTTGAAAGATCATCATAAACGATCAAAACATGCTTCCCTTGGTACATAAATTCTTCCGCCATAGCAACCCCAGCATAAGGAGCTAGGAAAAGCAATGGAGATGGTTGTGAAGCAGAAGCTGTCACAACGATTGTGTAATCCAAGGCACCGTACTGACGTAGTGTTTCTACTTGCGTACGAACTGTTGATTCTTTTTGTCCAATCGCTACGTAGATACAGATCATATCTTGACCTTTTTGGTTCAAGATTGTATCAATCGCAATGGTTGTTTTCCCTGTCTGACGGTCACCGATAATCAACTCACGTTGACCACGACCAATCGGTACAAGGGCGTCAATAGCTTTCAAACCAGTCTGCAATGGTTCTGATACAGACTTACGTTGCATGACACCAGGGGCTGGTGCTTCTACTGGACGAGTTTTATCAGTGTGGATTTCTCCAAGACCGTCAACTGGACGACCAAGCGGATCCACAACACGACCAATCAGACTTTCACCTACTGGGACTTCCATGATTTTACCTGTACGGTGAATTGTATCGCCTTCACGGATATCAGTAAAGTCACCTAGGATGATAATACCGACGTCTGTTGACTCCAAGTTTTGAGCCATCCCATAAGAGCCGTTTTCAAAAATCAACAACTCTCCACTCATGGCATTTTCAAGGCCGTGAGCACGCGCGATACCGTCCCCGATATAGGTTACAACACCTGTTTCAGTCACATCAAAATTGGGTTTGAAATTTTCAATTTGTTGCTTAATTAAAGCGCTGATTTCTTGTGCGTTAATTGCCAAAAGAACACCACTTTCTATTTCAAATTTTCTTTAACAACTTTAAGTTGTTGTTTAATACTCACATCAATTGTCTTGTGATTGGCAAAAATGACAAAACCACCAATAAGACTTTCATCGATTTCTTCTTTTACACTCCTTACTTTAAGAGACATTTTTTTCTCAATCAAAGGGAGCAAGCGACTCTTCTGTTCATCAGTTAAAGGATGAGCTGACGTAATCGTCACTTCAAATCGATTTGTTTCTTTTTCAAGTCGGTTCAAGCAATCTACAAGAATATCATAAAAAAGATTTGCTCTGTGATTGTAGATAAGAACCTGGATAAAGTTTTGCAATAAAGGTGACACTGAGTCTTGGAAGAACGCAATCGTTTTTTCCTTGTCAGACTCGTCTACTGCCACTTTTTTTAAAAAAGAAGGTAAACCTGTTTCTTCAGCAACTTGCTTGATTTGAGTCAAGTCTGAAAAAATACGGTCTTCTTCTCCTTTTTCAAGTACCAATTGGACAAAAGGCATGCTGTATTTTTCAATTACCTTTACTGTTTTCTTGTCCATTAAGCTTCTCCTAGCTGATCGATATACTGATCAATGAGTTCTTTATGGGCATGACCATCAAGGTTTTGTGAGATGATTTTACCAGCCAAGCTGATTGTCAAATCTGCTACCTCACCCTTAACGCTTTGTAAAGCTTCAGCTTTGTTTTGAGCAATTTCTTGGTTTGCTTTTTCTTTTAAGCGTCCTGCTTCTAGTTTAGCATCTGCTAAAATACTAGCCTTACTTTTCTCAGCTGTTTCTCTCGCATTCTCAATGATTGTCTTAGCTTCTTTACGGCTACCAGCCAATTCATCTTCGCGTTTTTGAGCCAATATTTCCGCTTTTTGACGGGCTTCTTCAGCTCTATCAATATCTGAAGCAATTTTTTCAGCTCTTTCTTCGAAAATGCCTGTAATATTAGACCATGCAAATTTTTTAATCAAGACTAGCAAAAGGATAAAAGAGCCAGCGATTAAAATAAAATTACCAATTAATTCACCTACTGTTACGTGCATCAGTTACTCCTTTCTACTCTTCATCATTAATTTTATTTCCTAGGTACATAGAGGATAATAGTGTAAAGACATAGGCCTGTACACAAGAAATGAACACGGAAAATGCAGTCCAAACTAAGTTTGTCCCAAATGCGATTGGATACCAAAAAATAGCCTGATGTGAAAGTAAGAGAAGCAAGCTTGTCATTACTTCACCTGCAAAGATATTCCCAAAAATCCGCAAAGCAAGAGAAAGGAAATTCGTGACTTCTTCAAGTAGATTCATCGGTGTCATAAATGCAGGAGTTACAAAACCTTTTAGGTATTGTTTAATCCCACGACGACGAATCCCCTCAATATGCGCCATCACAATAATACAGAAAGACAAGACAAGGTCAAATGAAAGATTTGCAGTTGGCGATGTCCAAAGGTTTGTCCCATCTGTTGTTTGAAGTTTAGCCATCAAACCAAGATTATTAGCAATGACCATAAAAAGAAATAAACATAAGTAAAAGAGTGAGTAATCTTTTATGTAGTGGGAACCAAGGTTAGGTTCTGTAAATCCAATTACAAAATCATAGAGATACTCTAGTACATTTTGTTTACCTTTGGGTTTCAAGGTCATATTACGACTTGCCCAATAGATAAATGCAAAAATCAGAAACACAGACAGCAAAGTCAAGGCTGTCAAAGTTAAATCAAAGGTAACAGGACCAATATTGATGGTTGGATTGATACTTTCTTCCATCTAACATTCTCCCTTCTCCAATTTATATTTCGTTATTTAATAATAAATGAGAAGACAAGAGTTACGAAGAAAGTTCCTTCAATAAAGGCAACCCCTAAAAACATCAAGCTACGAAACTCAGCGATAATATCTGGTTGGCGAGCAACTGATTTCAACAAACCATTCATCAACATACCCTCACCAAGAGATACACCCATACAGGCAAGACATAGACCAAAAAATGTTAAATTCATGACGAATTCTCCTTTTAATTAAAATTTACTTACTTAGTTTAGTCCTAAAAATTGGATTTGTCAACTTTTTACTAACATTGAAAGCGTTTAATGAAAATTATTTACAATTTTACTATTTTTAAGCATATTGTATAGAAAACTTTGTAAAAAACTTGTAATAAATCCGACCATTATCTAGACATTTCTGAAAAATATTGAAAAAATCCGAGATGAAATCTCGGATGGAAATTAATATATTTTCTTTAACCTAATGCTCTTTTAGTAAGTAGGATTAAAAGGAAATCTTTCGTTTCCTACATGTTTATTAAGCACGAACTGTGACGCTGGTTCCATCTTCCTTATAGAGATTGATGAGTCCTTCTTTTAATGCACGAACCATGTCTCCTGCTTGAACAGGTTGTGGGACTTTGATTGTCAAGAGTTCCATCGGATTTGGAGCGCGGTCGATTTTATTGCCTTTGGCATCATGCAAATCTTCGATATACGTTTCAAAATGACGGAAACATGGGCCATAAAACTCAACTTGGTCGCCTTCGTTAATAACGTTCCGTTGACGAATAGTTGCTGTTTGTGTCGCATCATCATAAGAAACGACTTCAGCAACAAACTTGTACTCAGGAATTTTACGACGAGCACCAAACAACTGCTCATTTTCAGATGGTGTACCATAGTAGAATCCTGTTGCCAATTCACGTTGGGCAACCTTCCACATCTCATCAATCAAGTCCTGCTTAATAGCTTCAAACTTCTCTGGACTTTCTAGATAAGCATCAACAGCTGCCTTGTAGCAGTTGGTTACTGTTGAAACATAGTGAATAGACTTCATACGTCCTTCGATCTTCAGACTGTCCACACCGTTTTCAATCATATCTGGGATATGGTCAATCATAGACATGTCAACGGCTGACATAGAAAATTCTTCTGGGATTTCCCCTTTCAAACTCTTGCGTTCTTTCCCAAATGGCATATCGTAAAGATCATACTTCCAACGGCAAGACTGAGAGCAACCGCCACGGTTAGCATCACGCATACTCATATGGTTTGAAAGAGTACAACGACCAGAGTAAGAAATGCACATGGCTCCGTGGACAAAGGCTTCAATCTCAACATCTGTACGTTTGCGGATTTCTGCCAATTCTTCCATTGAAACCTCACGCGCCAAAACGACACGAGTTAAGCCCAGTTCCTTCCAAAACTCAAGAGTTTCATAGTTTGTGGCACTTGCTTGGGTAGAGAGGTGGATTTCAAGACCTGGTGCTTCTGTAGCCGCAATCATAATCAAGGCTGGATCAGACACGATAACTGCCGCAATGCCGATATCACGTAGTTTACGGAACCACTCACCAGCACCAGCTTCATTTCCTTCATGCATAACCATGTTGGCAGCCACATAAACCTTAGCACCATACTTGGCCGCAAACTGGACACCTTCTTCCATCTGTTCGAAAGTAAAGTTTCCGGCACGGCTACGAAGACCATAGGCCTGACCACCGATAAAGACAGCATCTGCTCCATACTGAACAGCTACTTTTAGCTTCTCTAAAGTCCCTGCAGGTGATAAAACCTCAGGACGTTTTAATGTTTTTGTCATGTTTTCTCCTATTTGCAATATAAAAGTTTGACGTTTTTCCTTCTCATTTTATAGTAAATAAGTGATAAAATCAAGCCTAGACAGATTGTTTTGACAATTCTAATCTTTTAATACTCTTCGAAAATCTCTGCAAACCACGTCAGCTTCCATCTGCAATCTCAAAACAGTATTTTGAGAAACCTGCGTCTAGCTTTCTAGTTTGCTCTTTGATTTTCATTGAGTATATGATTTGCATAATGACTGATAAACTGTCGAAAATTAACCCAGTTTTAACAAGTAGCCAAAAAGTCTAGAAAAGTAAAAACCAGTATCCAAAGATACTGGCTAATTACACTACATAAATTAGTCCTTAGATGACTACTCCCACTCTACTGTTGCAGGTGGTTTACTTGTAATGTCGTAGACGATACGGTTAACGTGGTCCACTTCGTTTACGATACGTACTGAGATTTTTTGAAGCACTTCCCAAGGAATCTTAGCAAAATCAGCAGTCATACCATCGATAGAGGTGATAGCACGGATTGCAATCGTGTAGTCATATGTACGACCGTCACCCATAACACCAACTGAACGAACGCCTGTATTAACTGTGAAGTATTGCCAGATATCGCGATCAAGACCAGCTTTAGCAATTTCTTCACGAAGGATAGCGTCTGACTCACGAACTGTTTCAAGTTTTTCTTCAGTAATTTCTCCCATGACACGGATAGCAAGTCCTGGTCCTGGGAATGGTTGGCGCCATACGATATGGTCTGGCATACCAAGCTCTGTACCAAGGGCACGAACTTCATCTTTATAGAGAGTGTTGAGTGGTTCGATCAATTCAAATTGCATGTCTTCTGGAAGACCACCCACGTTGTGGTGTGACTTGATAGTTTGAGCTGTATCCGTACCAGACTCGATAACGTCTGTGTATAAGGTACCTTGAGCAAGGAATTTCACATCTTTGAGCTTGCTTGCTTCATCATCAAAGACATACACAAATTCGTTACCGATGATTTTACGTTTTTGTTCTGGGTCAGAAACGCCAGCAAGTTTATCAAGGAAACGTTTAGCAGCGTCTGCTTTGACGATATTCAAACCAAACTTACCACCAAGCATTTCCATAACTTGGTCCGCTTCTCCTTTACGAAGAAGACCGTGGTCTACGAAGATACAGATCAATTGATCGCCAATAGCCTTTTGGAGAAGAACTCCAACGACAGATGAGTCAACCCCACCTGAAAGGCCAAGAAGGACACGTTTATCACCGACGGTTTCACGTATTTTTTGGATCTGCATATCGATGAAGTTATCCATTGTCCAGTCGCCTTTAGCTTTACAGATGTTAAGAGCAAAGTTACGAAGGATATCATTTCCGTATACAGAATGACGAACTTCTGGGTGGAATTGGATACCGTAAATGTGTTTATCTGGGTTTTCGATGGCTGCATAAGGGCAGTCAGCTGATGTACCTGTACGAACAAAGTCAGCAGGAATTTCAGTAACCGCATCACCATGGCTCATCAAAACAGTCTGTTCATCAGGTGTTGATTCAAAAAGCGCTGATGGTGTGTGAGTTAGTGTTGATTGACCGTATTCACGATTTCCAGCGTCACCTGCAGGGACAACTTTTCCTCCAAGTTTATGGGTCAATAACTGCATACCGTAACAAATTCCCAAAATAGGAATTCCGAGTTCGAAGATTTCTGGGTCAATATCAAATGAACCATCTTCGTATACAGAGTTTGGACCACCTGATAGGATAATTCCTACAGGATTGATTTCACGAACTTCAGCAGCTGAAATTTTATGGCTTTTTAGTTCTGAAAAAACACCAATCTCACGGATACGGCGTGAAATCAGCTGGTTGTACTGGCTACCATAGTCCAGCACGATGATTTTTTCTACATCTTGCAAATCAGTTGAAATGTTGCTCATCTTTTTCCTTTCTCAAAAGAAATATCTTTTTTCAATATTCTATCACAAATACTAGTGAATTACCAACTAAACAAGGCGAAGTTTGACTTTTTCTAGTTTATTAGGGTACAATAGAGAAAAGATAGAAATGAAGTGAAAAATATGCTACCCGCTTATATGAAAATCCATGATCAGATTAAAAAGGATATTGACGAACATCGTTGGGCTATTGGTGAGAGACTTCCCAGTGAAAGAGACTTAGCAGAGCAGTTTGCGGTCAGTCGCATGACCCTCCGCCAAGCTATTTCCCTCTTGGTCGAAGAAGGCGTTTTAGAGCGCCGTGTAGGAAGTGGCACCTTTGTTTCCAGTACTCGAGTACAAGAAAAGATGCGAGGGACAACCAGTTTTACTGAAATTGTTAAGGCCCAAGGTAAAGTTCCCTCTAGCCAGCTCATTTCCTACAGAAAAACTATTCCAAATGAACAGGAAGTTGCCAAGCTAGGAATTTCTCCAACGGACAATATTATCCGAATGGAGCGGGTTCGCTATGCGGATCAAGTTCCTCTGGTTTATGAAGTTGCTTCTATTCCTGAAAAATTCATTAAGGACTTTAAAAAAGAAGAAATCACCAGTCATTTCTTCCAAACCTTGCAAAAACACGGCTACCGTATAGGCAAATCTCAACAGACCATCTATGCTCGTCTTGCTAAGGAAAAAATTGCTCACTATTTGGAAGTTGAAAAAGGACATGCTATTCTTGGTTTAACTCAAGTTTCCTACCTAGAAGATGGTACTGCTTTTGAATACGTAAAAAGTCAATATGTAGGCGAACGTTTTGAATTTTATCTTGAAAATAATTAGATCACTATGCAAAAACTCTCTGTCACGGACGACAAAGAGTCTTTTTATTTTTCTAAAAGTAAATCTTTCAACGAAATCAAAGTTACAGCAACTAATATCATTGCCATACCAAGAAAATCAATGGGATAAAATTGTTCATTCATAATTAGGAAAGCAAAGAAAACTGCCGAGATTGGTTCAATTGAAGCCAACAAGCTTGACTTGACCGGTCCTATCAGACTGGCTCCTTTAAGGAAAGCTGTATAGGCAAAGACAGTCCCGATAAGGATAATTCCCGCAAAAGCGAGGAGAAAATCAAGACTAGTTGGGATAGTAGCCTCTAGAACCCCTGTAAAAGGAAGGGCGACCAAACCAGCTATGACCATTCCCACACCAATGACCAAACTGCTCCCCCACTTCTTAATCAAGGATATGGGCAAAATGATATACAGGGCGTAAGTCAGAGCAGAAAAGAGACCCCATAACAGGCCTGCAGGTGTCATGGATAACTGGTCCAACTGCCCATGAGTTGCAATCAGGAAGGTCCCTCCGATGGCTAATATGATAGAAACTATCTCTCCCAGTGTCGGTGCCACCTTATCCTTGATACAGCTATAAATCAAAATCCCGACAGGACAAACATACTGAAGCACCGTCGCGGTTCCTGCATTGGTTTCCTGAATAGCAGTTAGATAGGCGAATTGGTTGAGGAAGAGACCAATTAGAGCAAAAATAAGAAGAGACAGCAAACTCTTTCTATCCTTTAAAAAGGCCAGCATTCTATCCTTTGCAGTAGCATAAGCCAAGACCATGAGAATCCCACCGGCGATTAAAAGTCGTAAGTTAGTTAAAACCAGAGACGAAATTCCATGTGCCATCAGGTATTGGCCACTCGTTCCTGACAAGCCCCAAGCAATCCCAGCCACAACTGTTAATAGAGTCCCTTTTAAACTGTTTGACATGTCTCTCCTTACTCTTCTTTGCGAATCAAGTCCATCACTTGATTGCGGTCTATAATCCATTGAGCTCTCTCATCCTTTTCATAGGTACGATTCGATAGGAAAATGACCGCTTCTTGCTTCTGACGATTCCACATGATAAAGGTACCTGTATAGCCCGTATGGTCTAGCCAATCTCCTTCCAAATTCCATGCTAAAGAACGTTCCTTGTCATCCAAAGTAGAAAAATTTTGACTCAAATCTCTTGCAAAATCATCTGCTAAATAGTGTTCTAAAAAAATTTGTAAATCCTTTACAGTCGAAAACAAACCAGCACTACCAGCATGTCTGCCTAGGAGGCGAGCCTTGGGATCATGTACCAGACCTGCCTCTACACCTCTAACTGTTGGAACAGCAAGTTCAACAGGACCAAACTGGGTTTCCGTCATTCTCCAAGGATTCCACACTTGTTCTTGTAAAATCACATCCAAGTCTTGATTAAAGATTCTTTCCAAGATAAAACCTAACAGCAAAAAATGGACATCCGAATAAAGAAAGGCTGACTGACTTCGTCTGTTGAGATGAAACATCGCGTCCTTTAATTCTGAGGCTGCTAAAAGATCCCTATTGGGAATAAAAGGATCAAGATCTGTAGAGTGGGTTAAGAGCTGACGAATAGTGATGTCTGGATAATCACTTTCAGGTAAAAAATCTGTTACCGGTCTATCAATATCTAATTGACCTTTATCCCACAAGAAGGTCAAAACTGTGCCAACCCCAACAACCTTGCTGACACTAGCTAGGTCATAAACAAGTCCTGCTTCAGTCTGCAAGCCATGCTCTGGGTCACTCTGGCCTAAATAGAACTCCGTCCATTGATTGTCCTTAAAATACGCAAAAGAGGCTCCGGGATAGATCCCTGCCTCGATTTGGTCTTCTATTTTTTTAATAATCTTGGTCCACTTCATACTTCTTCAAACCACAATTCAACATTATTTCTATCTTTACCAAGGAAGAATTTTTCAGACTTAGGAATAAAATATTCAGTAGACTCAAACTTCTTACGAAGACTTGCTATATCTAGTTCATTGACCAAGAACTTGAGCATAGATAAGTCCCAAGTAATCGTATTGTCCACAGTCAAATCCTGCCCCTGAGCTGGAATAAAATCAAGGGATTCCCCAATTTCAGATAGTTCCAAGACACTATCTACATCCGTTGGGAGGTGTAATTCCATAGAAATCTCAAATTTACTTAAAGAAATTGACTCCAGATCTGTTTGAAACTCAGATTTTTCTCCTACTTCTACTAGATTTTCTCTGTCATCTTCCGCATGAATCAAAACCAAATCATCTTCTGGAGAGTAAATTTCAAAAGCGTAGCCGTTTTGACCTTTATATAATTGATGAATCGAATCTGTTTTAGATAAGAGTCCTTCAATTTCTAAGGGATTTTCCACTTTGACAATCAATCTAGCTAGTTTTTTTCTTCCCTCTACCTTACGAGTACGCATACTGGGAGCTTCTTCTAAAACCAGCTTTTCTAGACCTGTTTGATCACCTAGTGACAGAAAGGCTGACTCTTCTAACAAGGCCTTCATGCCAAGGGTTTCTATATAAAATGTTTCATTTAATTTTCTATTATTAACTTTTAAAGTAGGAATAATCCGTACAATCTGATTTACATTCATAAACTCCTCCAACTCTTTTATTTTAAAGGATTTTAGAATTTTTTACAAGAAATTATGCTCAGATTTACCTTTTTTTCGTAAAATTTCATCTAAAAAACCGAGGATTTCCCCGGTTTCAATTTCTTATAGGTAAAGGAATTTGAAGATAGCTACTGCCGCAATTGCTGCTGCAATCGGTGCTACTACTGGTACCCAAGAGTACCACCATTTTGAATCGCCTTTGTGCTCACCAAGAACTGATTTTGGAAGGAAAGCATGAAGGAGACGTGGCCCCAAGTCACGGGCTGGGTTCAAGGCAGGTCCTGTAGGTCCACCAAGTGATGTTACCAAGGCCATAACAAGGAATCCAAGTGCTAAGTGAGCTACTGAAAGTCCTGAAGCAGTATGTGGTGCTACTTGGGCTTTGATTGCTAAATCAGAAAAGTCAACATTTTGACCTGCTTGACTAGCCATTTGTTTCATGTATTGAAGCACTTCAGAACCAAAGAAGTTTTTAGTCATTCCAAGGGCTGCAAAGAAAAGAACAAATGATCCAACAAACTCATTTACAAAACCATTAACAGTTGCTGCAAAACGTGATTCTTTTGTACCATTATCCAAACTTGAAATTGTTGAGAAAGTACCCAAAATGTTGTTTGGATTTTCAGTTTTCAAGTAGTATGGGCGGTGTGTTGCCACAACCAAGGCTTGACCAAAGATAGCACCCAAAACTTGTGCGATGATATAAGGTGCAACTTGTGCCCAAGGGAAAAGACCGCTGATTGCAAGTCCAAGAGTGAAGGCTGGGTTAATGTGGTTTCCAGATACGTTACCAAACATTAATGCTGGGATCATAACCCCCATACCATAACCAACAGCGATAACGATCCAGCCACTTTGGTGACCTTTCGTACCTTTAAGTTCAACGTTGGCAACTGCACCATTTCCAAGAATGATCAAAATAGCAGTTCCCAAAAATTCAGTGGCATATTTAATTGCCCATGTGAAATCCATTTGATAGATTCTCCTTAAAATTTTTTAGACAATCCTTATTCTATCAATTTTTATATCTTTTAGCAACAGGTTTTCTAAAAGAATATATAAGAAAGCGATTTTATTTCTTATAAAAAACAAAAGGATTAAGGAGGTGCATTTCCTTAATCCGAGAGTTCTTATTCTTGACGTTGTCCGAAATCTGCAATCATCTGCTCCATTTCTTGTCGACTCGGAGTCGTCAGCATATAAAGGTAATCTCCTTGAAGTTCTGCGAAGGCCGCTGGCATGATTTTTTTAACCTTGAACTGCTGACTGTATTTGGCAAGCAAATCCTCTTCTGAATAAACATAGTGGGCATTGGAACGGCGAGAAGTAGCCAAACAATACTGAGGTTCAAACTCTGACACTGGGAACTCTTCTCCTGCGACAATCGCCGCATAGCCTCGGTAGAGATCCAAGGAATGAGCAAAGTTATAAACATCAATGGTAAAACCACCTGCAGGACGGTTATTGTACTCAATGGCAATGTAGTCGCCCCCTTCACGGAAGAACTCAATATGGAAGAACCGTTCTTTCATACCAAATTCTTTGACAATTGCCTCACCATATTTACGTAATTTAGGATCCATATCCTTGAGAACGTAATAAGAATTGTCCATCTTGTAAATCATGAGATCAAGCGGTGTATAGGCGTAGTCAAAAGTTGTTGAAAAGACAATCTTTCCATCCTTGTCCACTAGACCATCAAAAGTGCAAATTTCGCTAGAGGTGACAAATTTCTCAAAGAAATAAACAGTTGAATGATCCCACTCAGTCTTGAAGTGATTGATATCGTCTTCTGTTTCAAGCTTAAAGGTTGCGGCTGCTCCCACTCCATTATCAGGTTTGGCAATCATTGGAAGACCGATTTCGTTCACTGCTTGATCAACATCTGCTTCCGTCTTGATAACAGCTCCAGGGACCACAGGGACACCTGCTTTTTTGAAAAGCTTCTTCATTTCAGACTTAAATTTCGTCTTTTTGAGATCCTCTGGTTTGGCACCAAAAACATTGAATTGCTCACGAAGACTTGCGTCCAACTCTAGCCAATATTCATTGTGGGATTCGATGCGATCAATTGGACCATGTTTATAGAAAAGGAAAGCAACTGCTCTCTTGACTTCATCTATATTTTCAAGATTGTCCACACGGAAATATTCGGTTAGGCTATTGCGTAAAGGTTCATCCAATTGCTCGTATGGTTCTTGGCCAATCCCCAAGACTGTGATGCCTTTATTGGCTAGTTCTATGGTAAACTGTTGAAAGTTTTGTGGATAGTAGGGAGAAATAACAAGGTAATTCATAGGTAACTCCTTTTATAAATAGAGATTGCCGAGGAAATAAGGCATTTGTTTGCGCCACCATTCCCAGTCGTGGGCGACATCGTGTCCCCATTCAGCAAACCAGGCTGGAATTTGTTTCTGGTCAAAGGCTTCTTTGAGCTTGTAGAAGGATGGCAAGCCATCTTGTTCCCAGGCACCGAGACCCGTACAAAGCACAATCTCTGCCTGACGATAACGGTCAATAAACCAGCCGTCGTTCTGGTTCCAGATATAATCTACTGGCGAGTTTTGGTAAATGGCATCGTCATTGTAGTAATCGCCGACAAAGAAACGTGCGTCGTAAACACCACTAAGAGCAATCACCTTGGTAAAGACATCTGGATGTTGGAGAAAAAAGTTGAGTGCATGGTAGGCGCCCATCGAGCAACCTGTCGTCATCATCCCATCAAACCAACCTGTCTTATGCTTGATAAAAGGAATAGCCTCTTCAATCACATAACGCTCGTAGACACGGTGCATCTCTGCTTGGTCGTGCCCATTTTTCCAAGTGGCCAACCAGCTCTCACTATCCACACTGGATAGGGTAAAGAACTGAACACGACCTTCCTCAATAAAGGAAGCACAAGCATCAATCATGCCAAAATCATAGTATTCATTGTGACTACCACCTGATGAAGCAAAGACCACAACTGGAATCCCAGCATGACCATAACGGTTAAGGTACATTTCACGGTTAAGATGACCACTCCAGTGGCTAAGGTTTTCAATATGCATTGGATTTCTCCTTTTCTAACTTACCATTTCTCTGCAAAAAATCTCAGACAGTCTGGTAAATTCTCCGACCAAGGGATTTCACTATGTATGGCACCAGACTGAACTTTCAAGACAAGATTATCTAAGTGTACCCCACCAGCTATCAAATCATGGTAATAGCGAAGAGACGAATCGATATAGGCTTGTTTGATATTACCAGCCATCAGGGTCTTGTCCGTATCATCTGCTTCTTCTGTTCCAACATAGATAAAGATACGCTGGTCAGGCGATAGTTTCTTGCGCTCGATATAGCGATTAAAGGCTTCTTGGTGCAGCCAGTTGGCAGATGAAAAGACTCCCAAGCAACCAATTTGGTCTTGGTATTCCAAACCGATAAACTGGGTAATATTGCCGCCTAGTGAGGAGCCAATCATAGCCGTATGCTGTCGATCAGCTTTGGTACGGTAGGTCTCATCGATAAAAGGTTTGACCACCTCCATGACAAACTCGGCATACTCCACACCCTTACCGCCAAACTGCTGCCCTGGAATAGGAGATTCTTGGAACTTCCAAGCCGCATACTCATTCATCCGCCCCATACCATCATTGTCAATGGCAACGACAATCATGCGACTGATATCAGGATTACGCTTAATAGCTGGGATAATCTTCCATGAATGGCCAATGAAAGACTCCTTGCTATAAAAAACATTTTGCCCGTCATGAAAGTAAACAACAGGATAGGAACGATCCGTGTCTTTCTCATAATCTTTAGGTAGAAGAACACGTACACGGCGTTCCTTACCTGTATAAGGAACCTTGAGTTTGTGTTCTTTCATTTTTAAATAAAAGTAGGATTGATTCATTGTCAGAAAACTCTCTATATTCAAAATTTTATTTTATTATATCACATTTATAGAAAAAAAGTTAGTTTTGCTTCCGTTTTTGGAATTAAAAACTAACTTTTTCATTTATTTTTCTAAATTCTTCTGGATTTTCTGATTAGAGAAGATTGTCAATTAAGTCATCCACTTCATCTTTTTCAGCCTGCGGTGTAATCTCAGTAATCATGATTCCAGCCACAGCTCGCTCTACTAATCCTTCAACATCCATACGCGCTTCGTACTGCTCCGCATTCTTAATCTTAGGATTGGTCTTAGGACGATCTGGCGCAAAAATGGTACAACAGTCTTCAAACGGTTGGATTGAAATATCAAAGGTATCGATTGCCTGAGCAATATCAATGATTTCCAACTTATCCATTGTCACAACTGGACGGATGATGGGAGTGTTGGTAACTGCATTGATAGCCTGCATGCTCTCCAAGGTCTGGCTTGCTACTTGACCAAGACTTTCGCCATTGATGATAACTAAACCATTTCGTACCTCACGAATACGATCTGTAATCCGCATCATAAAGCGACGAGTTAGAGTCATCAAGTAAGCTTCTGGCGCTTTGGTCTTAATTTCTTCTTGAATCTCTGTAAAAGGAACCTCGATAAACTGGATATTTCCCCCAAACTTGGTCAATTTACGAGTCAAATCCTGCGCTTTTTTAAGAGCACCAGGACTCGTGTAAGGTGGGCTGGCAAAATGAACCGCCTCGATATCTACCCCACGCTTAAGAGCTAGATAACCTGCAACGGGTGAATCAATACCTCCTGACAACATGAGCATCCCCTTACCAGAAGTACCCACTGGCAAACCACCTGCTCCACGAATGGTTTCATAGGAAAGATAAGCAGCTTCCTCACGAATCTCCACCTGAAGAGTGATATCAGGATTTTTCATCTGGGCTTGAATAGTAGGAATTACGTCGAAAACAGCACCACCAAGGGTTTGGTTAAGTTCACGACTGTCCAATTCAAAGCTATGGTCGCTTCGTCTACTAGAGATTTTAAAGGTCATGCCTTCCTTGTAGATATCCTGCATAATCTCTTGGACAGCAGCCTTAAGCGTTGCAACAGATTTTTCGACCTTATAAACAGGAGAAAAGTTTTGAATCCCGAAGACTTGTTTGAGTGATTCTGCAACTGCTGTGTAATCGGCTCCATTCAGGTAAACGTGGGCACGGTCGCGATCAGCGGTTACCTTAACTTGGGAATAGATGGACAAAACGTCCGAAATGTTATTGCGAAGTTTATTGATGAAACGCATACGATTTTTACCCTTGGTTGACAACTCTCCGTAGCGAATCATAATTTCTGAATACTGCATGAATGCTCCTATCTTACTTTTCTAGTTTGATTGTAAATTAATTTTAACTTGGTCAAAAACTGCTCGACCTGACTCATATCATTTTCAAGGTCTAGGCTTAAACGCACAGCTGACTGGGCCTTATCTTTATCTACTCCCATGGCAATCAGAGTTCCTGCAGGTTTCCCAGCCTTGGACGAACAAGCAGAGGTCGTTGAGATGAAAATATCATAGTCTTCAAAGGCGTGAACGATGACTTCACCACGAACACCCTTGATTCCAAAAGTCAGGATATGAGGTGCAAAGTCTTCCTCATCTGAAAAGACAAAAATATCTGGATAGTCCCGAAGTGCTTGACGAATCACTGCCTTCATCTGCCCAGTCTTGCTAGTAAAGATATCTAGCTTTTCCATAGATAAACGGAGAGCCTTGGCTGTCGCTGCAATTCCTGCCATATTTTCAGTTGTCGAACGGTAATCACGCTCCTGACCACCACCTGTTAAAAGAGGCGTAATCTTCTTGCCATACTTGATAAAGACAAAACCAACACCACGAACTCCGTGGAACTTGTGACCAGAGAAAGTCGCGAAATCCACTCGTTCTGTCAGATACTTTTCAGTCGGAATCTTGGCAAGCGCCTGAACTGCATCAACGTGGAAAGAAATAGTCGGCTTATCTGCCAAGAGTTCTGAAATAGCCTCAATAGGTTGAATCGAGCCAATTTCATTGTTCACAGCCATGACGGAAACGAGGGTCGTATCAGGTCGTATCAAATCTGCTAACGCTTCAACATCCACAAATCCTTTGTTATCAACTGGAGCAAAATCCACTTCAAATCCTTGACTTTTCAACCAGAGGGCTGACTCTTTGACTGCCGGATGTTCAATGGCTGATACAATAATGTGTTTTCCAAACTGAGCCTTTTCAAAGGCCACACCCTTGATGACCCAGTTATCTCCTTCTGTCCCACCAGAAGTAAAGAAGATTTCATCGCTTTTCTTACCGATTAAATCTGCAATCTGTTGGCGAGAAGCATCTAAGATTCGTGTTGCCTGGTCTCCCAAACGATGGAGACTAGATGGATTTCCTAAAATTTTTGAAGCGACCTGCATATAAGTTTCAAGGGCTTCAGGATAGGGCTTGGTCGTCGCCGAATTATCAAAGTAAATCATGTTTTCTCACGCTTTCTAAAATCACTCCTTCTATTGTATCATGAAACGGAGCTTGCGACAAGAAAGGGCAATTCCTCTTTTTTTAAGATTTTTTTAAAGAAATGCGGTATAATAAATTTTAATTAAAGGAGAGAATGTATGTCTAATTATCGTAGAACTTCAAAACCAAAAACAGAACACATCAAAAAAGGCTTCACGGTCTTTCAAAAAACCGTCGCTACTATCGGTAGTATCCTCGGCTTAATTACCGCAAGTATCACGATTATGAACGCCTTGGATAATAACAAAAATACTAAAAAAGAACCTACGACAAGCCAGACGACAACAATTGTCAAAGAAATTCAAAAGGAATCCCCTCAGGAAAACACTAGTCCCAATAAGGAAACTAACACTACCCAAGAAAAAACACAGCAAGAGGAAACACCAAAATCTAGCGTCAAGGAAGAGAAAAGAGAAGAGCAGAAAGCAGCAACTCAGGAATCTACTACTCCTGCTCCAAGTAAACCCACTACTGAAAATGAAAAACAGTCCAATACCCCAACTTCGGAAAATAAAACTAATCAATAATCACTAAAATAGCCTCCTTCCAAACTTGGAAAGAAGCTATTTTTTATTGTTGTAAAACTTTTCGAGGTTTAGTACCTTCAGCTGGACCGATGACACCTGCCATTTCAAGTTCTTCCATGAGGCGGGTCGCACGGTTAAATCCAACTGACAAACGACGCTGAATCATGGATGCGCTGGCTTTCTGTGTCTCGATAACCAAAGCCTTGGCTTCCTCAAAAAGAGGATCTCCACCAGTTTCACCATCTGAAAATTCACCTTCATTTTCAGAAACCTCACCTGGATCAAAACTCTCATCGTAGTCCGCATCAGCCTGAGCCTTGATGAAGTTTACGATGCGTTCAACATCATCATCCGAGATAAAGGAGCCTTGGAGACGAACTGGATGATTTTCATCGATTGGTTTAAAGAGCATATCTCCACGTCCAAGCAGTTTCTCAGCTCCATTTTCATCCAAGATGGTGCGCGAGTCTGTACCTGATGAAACCGCAAATGCGACACGAGATGGGACATTGGCCTTGATCAGACCAGAAATGACGTCAACGGATGGACGCTGGGTTGCAAGAATCATGTGGATACCTGCAGCACGCGCCTTCTGTCCGAGACGAATGATAGCATCTTCCACTTCCTTGCTTGCTACCATCATAAGGTCAGCTAACTCATCCACAATCACGACAATGAGGGGGAGTGGAATCTGCTTGTACTCAGACTGAGCATTGAACTCTTCTACCTTGGCATTAAAGCCTGCAATATTCCGAACTCCCACCTTGGCAAAGAGTTCATAACGATTTTCCATCTCATCCACAACCTTTTGCAGAGCCTTACTGGCCTTGCGTGGATTGGTCACGACTGGAATCAAGAGGTGGGGAATATCATTGTAAACAGACAACTCAACCATCTTAGGGTCCACCATCATAAATTTAACTTGGTCAGGTCTCGCCTTCATGAGGATGCTAGCGATAATGCCGTTAACAGCTACTGACTTCCCTGAACCCGTTGAACCTGCGACTAGCAAGTGGGGCATTTTAGAAAGGTCAAAAGCTCTTGCGGTTCCATTAACAGCCTTCCCTAAAGGAATTTCCAAGAGATTTTCTGCTTTCGTTTGAGATTGTTCCCATAGTTCGCGGAAAGAAACTGTCGCAATCTCAGAGTTGGGCACTTCTATTCCGACTAAGGATTTACCAGGTATTGGAGCCTCAATCCGGACATCCTTGGCCGCCAAAGCTAGAGCAAGGTCATCTGCCAGATTGGAAATGCGGTTGACCCGTACACCCACTGCAGGCTTGACTTCATACTTGGTCACTGATGGTCCAATTTCAGCCCGTTCCACCGTCACCTTGATACCAAAGCTAGCAAAGGTTTCTTCTAGAATTTTGATATTTTCCCGAACGATTTTCTTCTCTTTAGACTGGTCTTTTGGTTTATCTGGGGCAAAGAGTTGTAAGCTTGGAAGTTTGTATTCGAGGGCTTCCTTGGCTGAAAAATCGACCTGAACATCTTCATCATCTGAGCCATCTTCCTGTTCAGGGAATTCAAGTTCAGCTTGAGGCAGGATGATTTCTGGTTCCACCCACTCTTCTTCTGGAACAGGAGGAACGTCAAGCACAACATTATCAGTCAGAATTTCACCTGTTTCCATATCAACAGGAGTCAAATCGAGTAAGGCTTTTTCAGTCTCTTCTTGTTCTAATCTAGCATCTTCCTCAGCCTTTTGACGAGCTTTTTCTTCTTGTTTGACAAAGCGTTCCTCTTTTCGACGCTCATGCCCTTCCCGCCATTTGGCAAAGCCTCTACTGAAGAATTCAGCAATATCGTAAACAGACCAAGGACTGACTAGGAGGGCTCCAGCTAAAATCAAGATAGAACCAATAAAGTAGGTACCGATATTTGAGAAGAGAAAGGCGATTGGCATATAAAGAGCGACCCCAATCAAGCCACCTCCAGCAAAACTGGTTGTTCTAAAGCCAGTTAAATCCGTCACAACCTGAGCCATGGTCCCTTTTAATACCGACTTATCCAAACCATATTTCCAAACTAAGTAGGCTTCAAAAATCAGGAGCAAGCCTGCAAATATAGTGAAAAAGCCAGATAGAAGCCCTTCCTGTTTTCGTATCCACTTGAAAAAGAAGAGGTAGAGCAGGATACCAAATATTGCCAAATAAGCTAGACTACCCACCAGCAAGCGAATTATATTGTAAATGGTTATACCTGCAGCCCCTAATTTAAAGGCTGCGAAAATCAATAACAGCGCGATTCCTAACGAAATCAACATCCGTTGAATCGCTTCTTTTCTTTCGAGTTCTGCTTTAGACGGTCTCCGTCTTGTTTTACTTGTATTCTTGTTTGCCATTCTTCTATTATACCATATTTCACAGGCATTTCGGAAAGAGAAAAAGACTGCACCAAACGGTCCAATCTTTTCATTTTCTATCTAGGTTTTATGCTTGTGGCTTGCGTAGGTAACCATAGACCACACCACTTACAATTGCTCCTACTAAGACAGAAACGAGATAAAGAAGAGCATTTGAAGTAAGGGCAATCACGAAGATTCCTCCGTGTGGCGCCATAAGTTTGATACCAGTAAGACCAACGAGTCCACCTGCTACTGCTGAACCAAGGATGAAACTTGGGATCGCACGAGCTGGGTCAGCGGCACCAAATGGAATCGCTCCCTCAGTAATAAATGACAAGCCCATGATGATGTTTGTCAAACCAGAGTTTCGTTCTTCCTTAGTAAATTTATCTTTAAAGAGAAGAGTTGCGACAAAGATGGCAAGTGGCGGAACCATTCCTCCAGCCATAACTGCTGCCATGGCTACAGAACCTCCTGAAGAAACAGTCGCTGCAAGCGTACCTGTACCAAAGACATAAGCCGCTTTGTTAACTGGCCCACCCATGTCAACAGCCATCATTCCTCCAAGGACGATACCAAGAAGGACAGCTGAACCGCCTCCAAGACCGCCGAGGAAATCATTCATAGCAGTGTTGATTGCTGCCATTGGGATATTCACAGCTAGCATTACAAATCCAGTCAAGATTGTTCCAAGAAGTGGTAAGAGAAGGATTGATTTAGCACCTTCAAGTGAACGAGGAACTTTAACATATTTCTTGACAGCAAGAACCAAAGCACCTGCGATAAATCCACCAACAAGGGCACCTAGGAAACCAGATGAGACACCTGCAAGAGTTGAAGTTGCTTCACCACCTGCGGAATAAGGAATTTTACCAAAGGCAAAACCTTCTTTGGCAATAGCACCAGCCACGAAACCTGCTACCAAACCTGGTTTTTCAGCGATAGAGTAGGCAACATAACCTGCAAAGACTGGAAGCATCAAACCAAAGGCAGCTCCACCAATTTTCATGAACATAGAAGCTAGCTCATGGTAGGAACCAAGATTACCAAGATTTTCATTTGGAACACCCAAAGCACCGTCAATCAAGAAGGCAAGGGCAATCATGATACCACCGCCAATAACAAATGGCAACATTTGCGATACACCACTCATCAAGTGTTTGTAGAAGGCACCACCAAGACTTTGTTTTTCGTTAGAGGCTGTTGTAGCTTTTGTTCCATTAGCAGCACGATAAACTTCAGCATCTCCTGAAAGAGCCAAGTTAATTAACTCTTCTGTTTTACGGATACCATCAGCAACCGGACGATTGATCAATGGTTTGCCATCGAAACGATCCATTTCAACTGCCTTGTCTGCCGCGATGATAACAGCTTTAGCCTTACGAATGTCTTCCGCAGTTAGTTGGTTACCAACACCGCTAGCACCGTTGGTTTCGACCTTAATTCCAACACCCATTTCAGCAGCTACTTTTTGAAGAGCTTCTTGGGCCATGTAAGTGTGGGCAATACCTGTTGTACATGCTGTAACAGCTACGATAAAGTCACCAGAGTTATTGGCAGGTACTTGAACAGGCTCTTCAGTTTTTTCTGAAGCTTGGTCAAAAAGTTCGATAACTTGGTCAGCTGATATTGCTTGACGAAGTTTATCAGCAAAGCCATCTTTCATCAAGTATTGAGACAATTCTGCCAAGGCTGCCAAGTGGGTGTCATTGGCACCTTCTGGAGCTGCAATCATGAAGAATAAATCAGTTGCTTGTCCATCCAAGCTCTCATAGTCAACACCCTTATTTGACTTAGCAAAGAGAACTGTCGCTTCTTTGACAGCAGCGTTTTTGCTGTGAGGCATTGCGATTCCGTCACCCAAACCAGTAGAGGTCAGAGCTTCACGCGCCAAAATTCCTTCTTTAAATGTTTCAAAATCTGTCACATAACCGTGGTCTGTCAAACTTTTAATCATCTCGTCGATGACAGCTGTTTTTTCAGTTGCCTGCAAATCCAGCAACATGACATCTTTTCTCAATAGGTCTTGAATTTTCATCGTTTTTCTACCTCAACTTTTTTATATGTTTCTTTAATAAATTCTGCTGTTGCCAAGTCATCTGAGAAGGTGGTTGCCGTTCCGCAAGCCACTCCCCATTTGAAGCCTTCTACTGCGTCTTTTGATTTGACAAATTCACCTGTGAATCCAGCGACCATAGAATCACCAGCCCCAACTGAATTTTTGACTGTCCCCTTGATTGGTTTAGCAAAGTAAGCTCCCTCAGATGTGACAAGAAGGGCACCATCACCAGCCATAGAGATAATGACGTTTTGAGCTCCTTTAGCTAGGAGTTCTCGAGCGTATTTCTCAATTTCATCTAAACTTTCGAGTTTAATCCCAAAAATCGCTCCAAGTTCATGATTGTTTGGTTTGACCAAAAGTGGCTGGTAGTCCAAACTATCAATCAAAGTCTGTCCTTCAAAATCACAAACGACTTGCGCACCAGTCTTGCGTGTCAAGGCAATCAAATCCTTGTAGATGACATTGCCTAGATTCTTAGCACTTGAACCAGCAAAGACAACTGTATCTTCTGCAGTCAAACTAGATAAAATAGCTTTCAATTCTTCTAGCTGAGCTGGTTCAACATTTGGACCAGTCCCGTTGATTTCTGTCTCTTGGTCTGCTTTGATTTTAACATTGATACGAGTATCTTCTGCCACTTGGACAAAACGTGTCTCGATTTCTTCCTCTGCCAGAGTATCTGTGATAAATTCACCAGTAAAACCTCCGATAAATCCAGTCGCTGTATTTGGAATACCCAAGCGTTTCAAGACACGACTGACATTGATTCCTTTCCCACCAGCAAACTTATCATCACTGTCCATTCGATTGACACTACCGACTTGAACTTGATCCAAACGAACGATATAGTCAATGGATGGATTGAGTGTGACTGTATAAATCATACTTCTATTACCTCCGTTTTCTCCTTAATAGCCTGCAAGAGCTCATGCCCTTGACTTGTGATAACAATAGCTCGTTTGAGTGGTGCTACCTTGGCAAAGCAAGTTTGTCCAATTTTAGACGAATCCACCAAGACATAGGTCTGTTTGGCATTTTCTAAAATAGCACGCTTCACAGCTCCCTCTTCCATATCAGGAGTCGTATAATAACCATCGTCCACACCATTCATCCCGATAAAGGCACGGTCAAAGTGCAATTGGTTAATCTGGTTAAGAGCAACGCCCCCGATACTAGCATCTGTCGCCATCTTGACACTTCCTCCAACCATGACAGTTGGAATCTGCTTTTCAACCAACTGAGCGGCATGGTGAATCGAATTTGTCACAACAGTAATATTCTTATTAACCAATTCATGAATCAAAAAAGCAGTTGTTGTTCCAGCATCGATAAAGATGACATCTTGTTCCTTGATGAGAGAGGCTGCCTTCTGAGCCAGCAACTTCTTTTCTTGAAGGTTTTTGACAGATTTTTCTTGAATGGTTTCTTCTTCCTGCAAGGAATGGGGCAATTCTGCTCCACCATGCACGCGACGAAGCTTGTTTTCCGCTTCCAACTCATCCAAATCTCTTCGAACCGTTGATTCTGACGTTTCTAACAAACTAACTAATTTTTCTAGAGAAACTACATGATGTTGATTTAACTCCTCTAAAATCAGTTGCTTCCGCTCTGTTTTTAACACTGAATCACCTCCTGTTATCGTTTACACTATTCATTCTATCACACTTTCTTTCAAAGTCAAGCGCTTTTTGTCATTTTCTTTCAAAATCTATCATTTTTCTTATTTCCAAAATTTTTATTGCAAGATAAGAGCCTTTATGGTAGACTATTTGAGTAAGTATTGGAAGATTACTCAAGAGGCTTAAGAGGCCGTGTTGGAAACGCGGTAGGCGTGTAACAGCGTGCGTGGGTTCGAATCCCATGTCTTCCGTTTATTTTAAAAAAGATACCCAAGAAATCTTGGGTATCTTTTTTCTTATATGCTTGTTTTATAACTCGGGTGAATTTCTTAGAAAATATCAAATAACAATTTCACATTGAGAATTGTTAAGATAATGGAAACGATATAGCCAAGGATGGTATTCCATTTGGCATTGGTAAATTCTCCCATCAGTGATTTCTTAGAAGTTAGATAAATCAGTGGGAAGATTGAAAATGGAAGAGCAATCGAAAGAAAGACTTGTGAATAAACCAATAACTGATCTAATGTTTTTTCCTGATGACCAAACAGAACCGCTACAATCATGACAGGCAACAAGGCAAAGAGACGAGTTGCCAAACGAATGAACCATTGAGGTAATCTCATATGCAAGAAACCTTCCATAACGATTTGTCCAGTCAAGGTACCCGTAATTGTCGAATTTTGACCACTGGCTAATAAAGCCAAGGCAAACAAGGTTGATAAGGTCGAGCTAGCTATAGCTCCTGCAATAGTAGAATCCTGCAAGGCATTATACATTTGAGAGAAGGCAGAAATCTCAGATGCATGGCCGAAAAAGAGAGCCGCCCCGAGAATTAATAGAAGGGAGTTAACCACAAAGGCCAAGGATAATTGGAGATTTGAATCCCAGGTCATAAAGCGCACGGCTTTTCGAACATCATTCTTGTCCTTGTGATTGATTTTCCGAGTTTGTGACAAGGAAGAATGCAAATAGAGGTTATGGGGCATAACCGTTGCTCCCACGATCCCTAGTGCCAAGGTTAATTGACTTTCATGCCCTGGCAAGGGACTTTCAAATAAGGTTGCATTCGGTAGATAACCCTCAACGATTCCTTGGAAGCTTGGATGTGACAAAGCTACCAGATAGGTAAAAATTGCTAGAATGGTTAAAATCAGTGTTGTCACAATAGCTTCAATCTTCTTAAAGCCAAATTTCATCAGAAGCAATAAGAGAAAAACATCCAACACGGTCAAGAGAATTGCTATCATAATCGGAATCTTAAAGAGAAGATTGAGAGCAATCGCTGAACCTAGAACTTCTGCCAGATCTGTCGCCATCAAGGCTAATTCTAAAATCACCCATAGACTATAACGAAGCCATTTAGGTGAATGATGAGCCGTTGCTTGAGCCAGGTCCATCTGGGTTACAATACCAAGCTTTCCTGCCATCTGCTGAAGTTGCATGGCAATGAGAGATGAAATCAAGATAACAAACAAGAGACTATACTTATAGGAAGCACCACCGACTACACTGGTAATCCAGTTTCCTGGATCCATATAACCAACTGCGACAAGAGCACCCGGACCTAAAAAGGCATTTAAATTTTGCCAGAAATGATTGTTATTTGGAGTATCGATAGATTGATTAATCTCAGAGAGTGACACTTTTTTATGAGAAGACATAGATACTTACCTCTTTCTAAACCTACTTTTTCATTATTTTCTATTAGAGAAAAATAAGATTGACTTTAAACTATTAAAACAATGAAAACTATATGAAAAACATTTAGTTTTTTCATTATTTTTCTTAAGGCACCTTAATATTTTTCTTAAGGCACCTTAATTATAACACAAAAATGAAAACTATATGAAAAACATTTAGTTTTTCATTATTTTTCTTAAGGCACCTTAATTATAACAGAAAATATGATAAAAACTTAAGAAAATTCAGGACTTGATTTAATATTTAGGATACAACAAAATGTTGTATTCTTTTTTTGCAAAAGAATACCAAAGAATAAAATAAAAAACGTTGTAAAAACAACGTTTTAGAAAGATTTACAAAACAATGTAAATTATCAATGGAGCCGGTGGGAGTCGAACCCACGTCCAAACATCTGCTAACATATTTGTCTACAACCATAGGTTATGTATTCGTTTAACAGTCCCTCGACACATAACTCAAGCCTAGAAACCGCGAGTCTATCAATCTCTTATCAAGCCGCTAGACAAGACTTGATCGTATCTCGCTAATAATAAGACCTGTCATTGAACACGAGCAATCCAAATCGGGTCACGCCTGCTGGTTTTTAGGCAGCTAGAGCGTAAGAAGTGTTATTTTTTGCAGTTATATTTAACTGAGCGTTTACGTCGCCACACGAGTCGCAAAATATGCCTCATAATGCCTGTCGAATCCGTAACGACCCCAAAAGACAATAAAACCATTATACCTTATCTAACACAAAAATGCAAAAAGGAAAGCAATTAACTACAAAAGATAGTCTTTCAAAGATTTTGTCAAAACCTGATAACCAGCAACACTAAGGTGCAACCCATCAGTTGTATAATCTTTTTTGAGTTGACCTGCCTGGTCTGTCAAACTATCAAAAACTGGCACAAATTCTACCTGCATATAGGCAGAAGCAAGCTCTTGATAGGCTTGATTCCATTTCTGAATTTTTTCATTCGTGCGGATATAGACTGTCTGCTTGTACTCTTCTCCCTCATTGACTGGCAAAATAGAAAGCAATTTAATCTCAGTCAATGGATAATCGCGAGCAATGGATTGTATGATAGCTTCGAGGTTATTGAGAGCCTCATTCACAGGCACATCTTTTCCGATATCATTTGTCCCAATCAAAAGGACAATTTTATCTACTGCTCCACCGTACAGATGCGCATCTAGATTTTCTAATAACAGCCCTGTCTGATACCCTCGAATGCCTCGATTGACAATCGTCTTCGAAGTCCCAAATAGTTCCTGCAGAGGATAATATTCGACAATGGAATCCCCAATAAAAAGAATGTCTGGCTCTACAACAGAAACCTGATTTAAGTGACGATACTTGGTTTGGATTTTTTCTTGTTCCTTTAGTAACCAATTTTCTAATAACTGTACTGCCACTTCATTCTCCTTTTTCTAACCAGTTTTCCAAGATTTGATAAACTCCTCCTTGGCTATTGGCTGGCGCTAGAGCAGTAGCCACAGCTTTGGCTTTATCATCAGCATTTTCCATCGCATAGGCAATTCCAGCCATTTCAAGCATTTCAACATCATTTTCACTGTCACCAAAAGCCATGATTTGTTGGGAGGTCAAGTCCCAGCGCTTGAGTAATTCTTCCAAGCCCCATGCTTTATGAATTCCAGCTTGAAGGATATCAATGCAACCATAGCCACTCGATACAGCACGAACACGGCCATCAAAGAGGTCATTGATTTCTTCCAAGACCGAACTCAAACGTTCCTCACCAACAACCATACTCATCTTGAGCACACCACCAAAGAGGTCAGAGGTTAATTCGTCCACAAATTGCATCCGTTGGTAGAATTTTTCAATCATTTCTGGAGTCATAAAACTTTCAAGGTCTGTAAAAATCGTACCTTCTTTGACGAAACCACCCTTCATAGACGTTACAACAAACTGATCCTGACACGCTCGACCCTTAAAATGAGCCAAAGCCTTATCGACAATGGCATCATCCCAAGTCTGAGCCTGAATCAGTTCATTGTTTTCAAAAATACGAGCACCGTTTGCAACAACCAGAACCACCCGATCGACCAAGTGCTCCAGTAGTTGCCTCATGCGGTGAATTTCATTCCCAGTCGCAATGACAAAACGAATACCCCTTTGATCCAACTGATCTAAAATCTTTTCCAAACGTGGGAGATCAAGCTGGCCTCTAGCATCCAGCAAGGTCCCATCCATATCTGTTGCAATTACCTTAATCGTCATTTACTTTCCTCTGGATTCAAGCTAGTCCCACTTCAATCCCACATGTTCGTTCATTTCTTTGTAGGCTGTATCAATTCGTTCCTTAGTCGCTTCATCTAACTGGTCACGATGACTACCACCCTCGATAAAATCTTCTAAGATATAAGTTTGGTATAGGAATAGTGGATAACCTTCTGGAGAATAGGTTCCTTTTGGTGTACGGTTTACCCAAGAAGGATGCGCTTTGGCAGTTTCGATTGTCGTCTTACCGGCTTTTTTCTTAACAGTCACATCCATGAGCACGCCACGCTCTGTCCACTTAGCATTCTCTTCATCTTGCATGGTTTCAATTCGTTGATTGGAAATGAAGTTCCCCATTGAATAGATAATGAGTTTCTTGTCCCCATCTTTTTCAACCGTTTCAGATGGTTCAACTACGTGAGGGTGCCCTCCAAAGATAATATCAGCTCCCCAATCGATCATCTTGTGATAAAGAGCCTTTTGTTCTTCAGTTGGTTCCAAGCGATATTCCACACCCATCTGAGGCATGATAATGGTGATATCCGCTTCCTTCTCTGCTCGTTCAATTTCAGCCTTCATCTTGTCTTCATTTAGGTCTGAAAGATAGCGGTTATAGTCTTCTTGAGAAATACTTTGCTCAATTCCATTGAAACCATAGGAATAGGCTAACAGTGCAACCTTGATACCATTCACTTCCTTAATGACCAGCGGAGCTTGATCACGTGACTCATGCGTATACACTCCAATAGGTGTCATTCCTGCCTTCTCAATAGCATCTGCTGTTGAGACCACACCTTCTATTTGTGAATCTAGGATATGGTTATGCGCCAAGTCTAGCACTTGATAACCGGCATCCTTGATAGCATCCATGACTTCTCCAGGTGCATTAAAGAGAGGATAACCTGCCAAATAGTGGTCCTTGTTAACAGTACCTTCAAAATCACCTATAATCAGGTCTGCTTGTTTGAGCCATGGTTTCACATAATCAAAATTTTCATGAAAATCATAGGTCCCATCTTCTTTTAAAGCAGAACGATAGATGGGAATATGATAGAGGAGGTCTCCGTTGGCCATAATTCTAGCAGTTTTTTCCTCTTCCTGATCTTTAGAATTTTGATTCGTCTTATTTGCTTCTTGAGAAATGGCATCCTTTTTTTGACTGGTTAAGGGGATTCCTTGGAAACTTTCAAACAACAAGACAAAGCCCATTGATAAAGCAACTGCTAGCAAGAGTATCGCCACAAATCCCTTATTACTCCACTTGCGATAACTCCTAAAAAAGTTTACAAAACCCCTCATAAAACGAAAAACTGGCCCATGTTTATGTCTATCTTGTCTTCTTTGCATCTTTATTCTCCCTACTTTCTAATGCAAGCCTTTTCTTTTTATTATATCACAGATAAGTAATTCTTTCACAATTGAATCGAACCTAGTAGACATTTTCTATAAAAGCTCGATGCCGTAATGCTTTCAATCCTTGTCATTTTGTGTTATCATGTAGAGGTAATGAAAGGAGAGAAAATGTCTGCAATAGAACGTATTACAAAAGCTGCTCACTTAATTGATATGAACGATATTATCCGCGAGGGGAATCCTACTCTACGCGCGGTTGCTGAGGAAGTCACTTTCCCCTTGTCTGATCAGGAAATCATCCTAGGCGAAAAAATGATGCAATTCCTTAAACATTCCCAAGATCCCGTCATGGCTGAAAAAATGGGGCTCCGCGGTGGTGTTGGACTGGCTGCTCCCCAGTTAGATATCTCAAAACGCATTATCGCTGTTTTGGTGCCAAACATTGTCGAAGAAGGCGAAACTCCTCAGGAAGCTTACGACTTGCAAGCTATTATGTACAATCCAAAAATCGTCTCTCACTCGGTTCAAGACGCTGCTCTTGGAGAAGGAGAAGGTTGCCTCTCTGTTGACCGCAACGTGCCTGGCTATGTAGTCCGCCATGCTCGCGTTACTGTTGACTACTTTGACAAGGATGGGGAAAAACACCGTATCAAACTCAAAGGTTACAACTCCATCGTCGTTCAGCATGAAATTGACCACATCAACGGCATCATGTTTTACGATCGCATCAATGAAAAAGACCCATTTGAAGTTAAAGATGGTTTACTAATTCTAGAATAAAGAAAATCCCGTTGCAAGACGGGGTTTTGTGTTATAATAGAGGCATGAAAACAAATGATATTGTCTATGGCGTCCACGCCGTTACCGAAGCCCTCCTTGCAAACACTGGCAACAAACTCTACCTCCAAGAAGATCTCCGAGGTAAGAATGTTGAGAAAGTCAAGGAACTAGCTACAGAAAAGAAGGTCTCCATTTCTTGGACCTCAAAAAAATCCCTCTCTGAGATGACTGAAGGTGCTGTCCACCAAGGTTTTGTTCTACGAGTGTCCGAATTTGCCTATAGTGAGCTGGACCAAATCCTTGCCAAAACACGCCAAGAAGAAAATCCTTTGCTATTAATTCTGGACGGGTTAACCGACCCTCACAACTTAGGCTCCATCTTAAGAACAGCCGATGCGACCAACGTTTCAGGTGTCATCATTCCCAAACATCGTGCTGTCGGTGTTACTCCTGTCGTTGCCAAAACGGCCACAGGTGCTATTGAGCACGTCCCAATCGCTCGAGTGACCAATCTGAGCCAAACTCTAGACAAACTCAAGGATGAAGGATTCTGGACCTTTGGAACGGATATGAATGGTACTCCTTGCCACAAGTGGAATACAAAAGGGAAAATCGCCCTCATCATCGGAAATGAAGGAAAAGGCATTTCTAGCAACATCAAAAAACAGGTTGATGAAATGATTACCATTCCTATGAATGGACATGTTCAAAGCCTCAATGCCAGTGTTGCTGCAGCCATTCTTATGTACGAAGTTTTTCGAAATAGACTATAAAAAAGTTTCCAGTCATCTGATTGGAAACTTTTTTATGATTATACTCAATGAAAATCGAAGAGCAAACTAGGAAGCTAGCTGTAGACAGCTCAAAGCACTGCTTTGAGGTTGTAGATAAAACTGACGAAGTCAGCTCAAAACACTGTTTTGAGGTTGTGGATAGAACTGACGAAGTCAGTACCCATACCTACGGCAAAGTGAAGCTGACGTGGTTTGAAGAGACTTTCGAAGTGTATTAACTATGTTCTGTGATAAATTTATAGGCTTCTTGACCAGCGATAGCTCCATCTCCAACTGCTGTTGTTACTTGGCGAAGGTCTTTCAAGCGAACATCTCCAACGGCAAAGATACCATCAACTGCAGTTTTCATGTGGTTATCTGTCACAATCCAGCCAGCCTGATCTTGGATATTCAATTCTTTAACAAAATCGCTAAGAGGGTCCAATCCAACATAGATAAAGACGCCACCGAAGGCTTGTTCTGTCACTTGACCTGTTTTCACATTTTCAAATACGACAGATTCTACTCGGTTTTCACCCTTGATTTCCTTGACTACAGAATCCCAGATAAAGCTGATTTTCTCATTCGCAAAGGCGCGGTCTTGTAAAACCTTTTGAGCACGAAGTTGGTCACGACGGTGAACAATGGTAACAGTCTTAGCAAAACGAGTCAAGAAGAGGGCTTCTTCAACAGCTGAATCTCCACCACCAACTACCAACAAATTTTGGTCACGGAAGAAAGCACCATCACACACGGCACAGTAAGAAACACCACGACTGTTCAGTTCTTCTTCTCCAGGCACTCCCAAAGGACGGTGTTTAGAGCCAGTTGCTACGATAACTGTACGTGTTTCATATGTTTGATCATCAGTAATCACTTTCTTAAAATTACCATGGTCTTCTACATTTTCAACATAGCCATAAATGTGCTCAACACCAAGATTTTCAAGCGGTTCAAACATCTTTTCAGCCAATTCTGGCCCACTAATATTAGCGTATCCTGGGTAATTTTCAATATCAGATGTATTATTCATCTGACCACCTGGCAGACCACCTTCAATCAAGGCTACTTTCAGATTGCTTCGAGCAGCATACAAGGCTGCAGTCATCCCTGCAGGTCCAGCACCGATAATAATAGTATCGTACATATAGATTCCTTCTTTCTTGTTGTAACTATCTTTATTCTAACTCTTTCTTGTCAATCAAGCAAGGATTATGCCTTGAAAACAAGAATTAAACTCATAACCGCAAAGGATAATACTGGAATAACCAAGACTCCAATCATAATCATATCATAGAGATGGGCTTGGCGAGCCTTAGCTGTCTTATCAACTCCCGACATGGCTCTCAGTCCAATCCAAATCCCTAAAAAAATCAGGACGAGGATGGTGGTCAAGATCAAACTCTCGAAATATAAAGAAAATAGTTGAAGTAGCATGATTTCTCTCATTTCTATCTTTTTTAAAGAGTAAACTCAGCTAGTCCAGCTAACTGAGTTTTCCTTTATCTATTATATCAAATATAAGTCCGTTTGTAACTAGCAAAGAATTCTTTTGTCCGCTCTTCTTTAGGATGGTGGATAATCTCATCCGGTGTTCCAGATTCGATGATTTTCCCCTTATCTAAGAAGAGAATCTTATCAGCAACTTGGGCTACAAAGGACATATCATGACTAACCAAAATCATGGTTTGACCTGACTTAGCAGCATCTGCAATAGATTTTTCTACTTCACCGACCAATTCTGGGTCAAGAGCTGAAGTTGGTTCGTCTAAGAGCAAGACATCTGGTTTCATAGCGAGAGCACGCGCCAAGGCAACCCGTTGCTTCTGTCCACCTGATAAATGGCGAGGGTAATGGTTTTCACGGTCAGAAAGCCCAACCTTAGCCAACTCTTCCTTGGCAATCTTAGTCGCTTCTTGGTCGGATAATTTCTTGACAACAACCAAGCCTTCTTTCACATTATCAAGTGCTGTTCGGCGTTCAAACAAATTAAACTGTTGGAAAACCATGGACAGCTTACGGCGTAAGGCAAGGATTTCTTCTTGAGTAATCTTAGAAAAATCAACTGAGAAATCATCAATCTGAATAGAGCCACTGTCAGGTGTTTCAAGATAATTGAGACTGCGAAGGAAAGTTGATTTTCCAGCTCCTGAAGAACCAATCAAGGCTACAACTTCCCCTTTTTGAATATCCAAGTTCAGATGATCCAAGACAGTCTGTCCTGAAAAGGATTTGCTTAAATTCGAAATCTTAATCATTAACGAAGGTCTCCTTTCACATCTGTTTGCACGGTATCTGGTGCAGAAATAGCCATTTTTCTCTCGATGAAACGACCGAGGCTTTCAATTCCAATATTGACTACCCAATAAACAAGGGCTACAGAGATGAATCGTTCAAAGTAACGATAATCAGCTCCACCTAGAATCTGAGCTTGGGCAAAGACTTCCACAACACCCGCACTGAAGGCTAGAGAAGTCCCTTTGGTCAAGCCGATTAGGGAATTGATTAAAGTTGGAGTCGCCACAACTGCTGCATTTGGAATAATCACGCGACGATAAACTTGCGCTCGGGTCATCCCCAGACTTCGTGCCGCCTCAATCTCACCAGGATTAACTGAGAGAATCGCTGCACGAATGGTTTCACTGGCATAAGCTGCCTCATTAAAGGCAAAGGCGACAATCGCAAAAGCAGCAGCTGGAATAGCATTGATATTGAGACCAGTTCCCCATTGCTGATTGAGAGCTTTCAAAGCCAAAGGAATTCCGTAGTAGGTCAACATGAGTTGGACCAAAATCGGTGTCCCTTTTAAGAAACTAACAAAGAAGGCCTGCAAGGGATATAAGATCTTGACACGATTGATCTTCACAATGGCGAAAAGAAGTGCCAAAACCAAGCCAAAAAGAGCACCACCAATGGTCAACATAATCGTTGTTGGAAGTTGTTGGACAATTCTCGGAATTCCATCAAAGACCGAACGCAAGCTAAAAAGCTTGCCATCCGGAATCAATTGCATCAAGTTTTGGTACCAATCTGATGCTAAAATCGTTGTAACATTCATAAAAACATCCTCTCCTGATAATGATTCATTCTACCATACTTCTGCCGTCAATGAAATTATTTGCTACGGTCAGATACAGACTTTGTCTACCTACTAGTTTATCATACTTTGAAACAGGGAGGTTATATATTTTATCTATCAAAGAGATAGATAAAAACTATTTCAATCCCAATTCTTCATAAGATTTTCGATAACCGATTTGCTTAACAGTTCCATTCTCCACTAAAATCGGACGTTTTAATAACATACCGTCGCTTGCTAGCAACTCGGCTGCTTCTTGGTTCGACAGACTTCCTACCTTATCTTTCAGCCCTAGTTCACGGTATTTGATTCCACTGGTGTTGAAAAATTGCTTCAACTCGAACCCTGAGGTTTCTAGCCAGTTTAAAATCACTTCTTGGCTAGGTGTTTCTTCCACGATATGGACGGCTTTATAGTCCACACCGAGTTGGTTTAATTCTTGTTTTGCTTTTTTACAAGTTGAACATTTTGGGTATTCGATAAATTCTAACATGTCTTTCACTTTCTATTTTATATCTTTAAAATCTGCGTCTTCATGCTCCAAGAGCCAAGTTTTCTTTTCCACTCCTGCAGCATAACCTGTCAGACGCTTGCCTGCTCCTAGCACACGATGACAAGGTACTAGGATAGACCAAGGATTGCGCCCCACTGCTCCACCAATTGCTTGAGCAGAAGGCACTTGCAAATCTTGTGCGATTTGTCCATAGGTTACTGTCTGACCATAAGGAATTCCCTGTAAATAGGACCAAACTCTCTTTTCAAAATCCGTTCCGATTGGAGCCAAGGGCAAGTTGGATAAATCCTGAGACTTGCCTTTAAAGTAAGCATCTAAGCAAGTAATAACTGGGTCTAAAATGGGATGACTAACAACTGCTTCTATCGTCTCATCTCCTAGTCCCCTCTCAAAATGCTTCTGCTCCTGCACCCAAACGCCATACAGATATTGCTCGTCGGCAACCAAAGACAAGGTTCCTATTGGCGAAAAGTAGAGCATTTTTACGTACTTCTTTTGCATTATTTCTTCAATTTTTGATAGGCCAAGCGTTCTCCATCAACTGGAACCTTACCAACCTGTTTAAAACCGAGTTTTTCAAATATATGCTGCATGGCCTTGTTTGCAACATGTGTATCTGAGCGAAAATCTAGATAATCAAAACCTTCAATCAAGCCTTCTAGGAAAGTCTGAGCAACCCCCTGTCCCTGCACATCTGCTGCCACAGCAATACGGTGAAAGACTAGGTACTCTGACTCTCCAGCTTGCCATTTTCCTTCATAAATGGCTTCATAGGTTGCCTCTGGACTCTTGGTCACGGCTGCATAAGCTAGTAATTCTCCCTCTTCCAAGGCTACGTAGGCTTGACCTGAGATAATATCCTCAATAATAATATCAGCATTTGGATAACCATTTTGCCACTGGTCACTACCAACATCTGCTAAACATTTTTTAGCATCTTCCATCACCTGCATGATGGCATCTACTTCATTTGGAAAAGCTAAACGAATCTCCATCTTTTCTCCTCATTTCTGACTAGTTTCTCCCATCATAGCATAATTTAAGTCTTTCTACAAGCAGTTAAAACTTGACTTTCTGTTTTTATTATTTTATAATCTAGTTATTAAAACTAGATAAAAAGGAGTTGGAAATGAAAACTACCTTTTCCTACCCAAAATGGGTAGAAATTCCAAACATTGACCTCTATCTGGACCAGGTTTTACTCTATGTCAATCAGGTCTGCGCCCCTATCTCTCCTGATAAAGATAAGGGCCTGACAGCATCTATGGTCAATAATTATGTGAAACATGGTTACCTGACAAAACCTGATAAGAAAAAATACCAACGCCAACAAATTGCCCGTTTGATTGCTATCACAACCCTCAAGTCGGTATTTTCTATTCAAGAAATAGCACAGACACTTAATACTCTACAAACTCAAGCAAGTTCAGACCAACTCTATGATGCTTTTGTGGACTACATGAACCAAGGAATTGACCCAGCTAACCCCATTATCCAAACCAGCTGCCAAACCGTTAAACTCTATCATCGAACTCTAGCCTTAATCGATCATACTCAAGAGGAGGTAATCCAATGAACACTAGTCTTAAACTCAGCAAACAACTCAGTTTTGGAGAGGAGATTGCTAATAGCGTGACCCATGCCGTAGGCGCAGTCATCATGCTCATCTTACTCCCCATTTCATCCACCTATAGTTATGAGGCACACGGATTTTTATCATCTATCGGCGTTTCCATTTTCGTTATTAGTCTCTTTCTCATGTTTCTATCATCCACCATTTATCACTCTATGGCCTATGGTTCGACCCACAAATACGTCTTGAGAATCATTGATCATTCTATGATTTATGTTGCCATTGCTGGCTCTTATACACCTGTCGTACTGACTTTGATGAATAACTGGTTTGGCTATCTGATCATTGCCATTCAGTGGGGAACGACCATCTTTGGTATTCTCTATAAAATCTTTGCTAAAAAAGTCAATGAGAAATTTAGCCTTGCTCTTTACCTGATTATGGGCTGGTTGGTTCTAGCTATCATTCCTGCCATTATTAGTCAAACGACACCAATTTTCTGGAGTCTCATGGTAACTGGCGGACTCTGTTATACAGTTGGGGCTGGATTTTACGCCAAGAAAAAACCTTATTTCCACATGATTTGGCATCTCTTTATCCTAGCAGCATCTGCCTTCCAATACATCGCTATTGTTTATTATATGTAAAAAAGTTGAGAAACTCAGTCTCAACTTTTTTCTTTACACATATTGATAAAGTACTGATGCAAGCGCACATCATCAGTCAATTCTGGATGAAAAGAGGTCACTAACATATTTTTTTCTTGAGCAGCAACGATTTGATTGTCAACTGTTGCTAGAATTTCTACACCCTCTCCAACACTGCTGATAATCGGACCACGAATAAAGGTCATTGGAATCTGATCAACTCCCTTACATTCTGCTTCCGTATAGAAACTTCCTAGTTGGCGCCCATAAGCATTGCGCTCGACCACCATATCCATAGTTCCAAGATGACACTCTTCCTGAGAAGAAATTTCTTTAGCTAAGAGAATCAAGCCTGCACAAGTACCAAAAACGGGAAGTCCAGAAAGTATGGTTTCTCGAATGGGAATCAGCATATCCTGCTCACGTAAGAGCTTGCCCATGGTTGTAGATTCCCCACCAGGTAATATCAATCCCGACAAATCACTCTGATGTTTCTGAAAATCATCTAGATTTCTGATTTCAACACTCTCGACACCTAATTGATCTAGCACTTTTGCATGTTCTGCAAAGGCCCCTTGCAAGGCCAATATTCCGATTTTCATCTATTTTCCTCGCTCAGCCATGAGGATTTGGATCTCATTTTCATTGATACCAACCATGGCTTCTCCTAAATCTTCAGAGATTTGAGCCAAGATTTGAGGATTTCGGAAATTAGTTACTGCTTTGACAATGGCACTCGCTCGTTTAACAGGATCGCCTGACTTAAAAATACCTGAACCGACAAATACACCTTCTGCCCCTAATTGCATCATTAACGCCGCATCTGCTGGCGTTGCAACGCCTCCAGCCGCAAAGTTTACAACTGGTAATTTCCCATGTTCATGAACGTATTGAACCAATTCTACAGGGACTTGCAAGTCCTTAGCAGCAACATAAAGTTCGTCCTCACGTAGGTTTTGAATGCGGCGAATTTCCTGATTCATCATACGCATATGACGAACAGCTTGGACGATATCCCCCGTACCCGGTTCTCCTTTGGTACGAATCATAGAAGCACCTTCAGCGATACGACGCAAGGCTTCACCCAAATCCTTAGCTCCACAGACAAAAGGAACTTGGAATTCTTTCTTATCCACATGAAAACGGTCATCAGCTGGAGATAGAACTTCACTCTCATCGATATAGTCAATTTCGATAGCCTCTAAAATCTGGGCTTCAACAAAATGGCCTATTCTGACCTTGGCCATCACTGGAATGCTAACCGCTTCTTGGATTTCCTTAATCATCTTTGGATCACTCATACGGGAAACACCACCAGCTGCACGAATATCAGCCGGAATCCTCTCCAAGGCCATAACAGCTGCCGCACCAGCAGCTTCAGCGATACGGGCTTGTTCAGGATTTTGAACGTCCATGATAACTCCACCCTTGAGCATCTGCGCCAAGTTTTTATTTAGTTCATAACGATTTTCAGTCATTTCTTTATCCTCATCATTTGTATTGGTAGCTACCATTTCATTTTAAGTTAGATTAGAATGAATCACAAGATAAAAAAATCATAATTGTATGGGTACAGATTAACTAAAAAACTATCTGACCTTAGCTTAAGGCCAGATAGCTCATTCATTTTTATTTTTCAGCTGTAAGTGCAGCCATTGTGATGTAGTTGTATGGTTTGTTGAAGTGTGGCAAGAAGAATAGGTCTGTCAATGCCAATTTATCAATTGTTACATGCTCTTGAATAGCAAGTGAGAACATGTGAATTCCCATACTAATCGCAGGGTCATGTGAAACCATTTGTGCACCAAGAATTTCACGACTATCTTTGTCAAAGACAATCTTGATTGCTACTTCATGGTTATCATGTTTCATGAATTCTGGTTTTTGAAGATCGTTAAAGCCAGTTTCAGTCGCATTGTAACCAGCAGCTTTAGCTTTTTCAAGAGTCAAACCAGTTGAAACCATGTGAAGACCGTAGATTGAGATACCGTTTGAACCTTGAACACCGATTCCTTCCAATTCATGTCCACAAGCATTGTAAGCACCAACAATACCAGTACGAACTGCGTTTGAAGCAAGTGCGATGTAGCTTGTATCTTTACGAGCGTTGTCATAAACAGTCGCACAGTCTCCAACAGCAAATACACCAGGAAGTGAAGTTTCTTGTTTCTTGTTTACAAGGAAAGCACCGTTACGGAAGAGTTCAATCTTACCATCAGCAAGAGCAGTATTTGGACGGAAACCAACTGCAAGGATAACCATATCCACATCGAAAGTTTCTTTATCAGTAATCAAGCGTTCAACTTTACCGTCACCCTCGATTGCTTTAACAGTTTGACCAAGAGCCAAGCGAATGTTGTGATCTTCCAAGTTCTTCGCCATCATTTGTGTGAAGTCTCTGTCATAGTAACCGTTCAAAACAGTATCAACGATATCAACAAGGACAACTTCTTTTCCAAGACGCTCAAAGGCTTCAGCAAGTTCAACACCGATGTAACCACCACCAACAACGGCGATACGGTCGAGGTGTTGGCTCTTGTCAGCAAGTTTATTGATAACTTCTTCAGCATTTTGGTACAATTTCACGAATTGTACGTTTTCAAGAGTTGCTTTAAATTCGCGGTTTCCTTTAACAATTTCAACACCTTCGATTGGTGGCAAGATTGGTGTAGAACCCGTAGCAAAAATCAATTTCTCGTATGATTCTTTGTGCTCTTTCCCTTCAACTTCTGCTGTAACTACTTTGTTATCATAGTCGATTGAAAGAACTGGTGACTTCATGTAAACCTTAGCACCTTTAGCTTCCAATTTTTCTTTATCAGAATAGAACAAGCCTTCAGCACCATCAATTTGTTCACCGATCCAAAGGGCCATTCCACATCCTAGGAAAGAGATGTTAGAGTTTTGGTCGAATACAACGATTTCGTTCTCATTACCAAAATTATCCAACATAGTATTAATACATGCTGTACCAGCGTGGTTAGCACCAACTACAACGATTTTACTCATAGAAAAATTCCTACCTTCAATTTTAAATTTACTCTTCTAGTATAACATTTACTGTTAGCGTTTACAAGAGTTTAGCTAATTTTCCTGATTTTTTTGTAAAAAAATGTAAATAATCTGTATTTTATCAGCCATTCTTACAATTACTCTTTATTTTCTGAGCATATTTCTTGACAAGTTTACAAATTTTATTTGTGAAAACGCTGACTTTATGGTATGCTAGTATCATGGAAAGAAAATGTAAGGGGTTAAATTTAATATAAATTTACAATGTTTCAACCTTCTTTTCATAAGAGAAAGGAGTTGGTAGCTTGCCTCTTAGTTCACATTCCGAACGGCTAATGGGGACTACTATCACTATTTCATTAGTAGATGAGCGAGCCGATAGCTTGCTCCAAAAATCCTTTGATTTACTCAAAGAGCTTGAATACCGCTTCAATGCCAATAGTCAAGAATCTGAGTTGATGGAAATCAATTATCAAGCTGGAATAGCTCCAGTCAAAGTTCATCCTGATTTGTTTGAATTGATTTCACTTGGATTAGAGCATAGCCTAGCGCCCTCTAGTCATCTCAACATCAGCATTGGTCCCTTGATTCAAACCTGGCGCATTGGTTTTTCGGATGCCAAAGTGGCCCAGCCTCAAGAAATTGAATCGGTGCTTCCTTTAATCAATCCTCATTATATCGAGTTAGATTCTTCCACCTCCACTGTGTTATTAAAACAAAAAGGAATGAAGATCGATCTTGGTTGTTTAGCCAAGGGTTATAGTGCGGATAAGGTTGCCCAATTTCTTAGAGAAGAGGGAGTGACATCTGCCTTGATCAATCTGGGAGGGAATGTCCTGACCATTGGAAAAAATCAGGCAAGAGGAAATCAGCCTTGGCAAATCGGGATTCAAGACCCAGCCAATCCTAGGGGAAATCACTTAATGACCATCCCTGTTGTCAATAAATCTGTCGTGACTTCAGGCATTTATGAACGTCACCTGACTGTCGATGGAAAAGATTACCATCATATTTTTGACAGCCAAACAGGATATCCTGTTGAAACGGAACTAGCAAGTCTAACTATCATCTCTGATAAATCTGTTGATGGAGAAATCTGGACAACTCGACTCTTTGGAGAAAGACCTGCTTCTATCCTCTGGCAAGTCGAAAGTTTGGAGGGCATCGAAGCTATCCTCATCGATAAGGAAGGTCACCTAAGCTGTTCTTCAGGAATTCCTACTCTATAGAAATAGATGTTTCAATGGAGTTTAAAATCGTATTATGTAAAAAGAGAAAGGAAATCTCATGTTAAAACTTATTGCTATTGTTGGAACAAATTCAAAACGTTCTACAAACCGCCAATTGCTTCAATACATGCAAAAACACTTTGCTGAAAAAGCTGAAATTGAACTTGTTGAAATTAAAGACATTCCTGTCTTCAATAAACCAGCTGACAAGCAAGTACCTGCTGAAATTCTAGAAATAGCTGCTAAAATTGAAGAGGCAGATGGCGTTATTATCGGTACTCCTGAGTATGACCACTCTATCCCAGCTGTTTTGATGAGCGCTCTTGCTTGGTTGTCATACGGTATTTACCCACTTTTGAACAAACCAATCATGATTACTGGTGCTTCTTACGGTACGCTTGGTTCATCACGTGCCCAATTACAACTTCGCCAAATCTTGAATGCTCCAGAAATTAAAGCAAGTGTCCTTCCAGATGAATTCTTGCTTTCACATTCTCTTCAAGCCTTCAACCCAAGTGGAGACCTAGTGGATCTTGATGTTATCAAAAAACTGGATGCTACTTTTGACGACTTCCGTATCTTTGTAAAAATCACAGAAAAATTGCGTAACGCACAAGCACTACTTCGCAAAGATGCCGAAGACTTTGACTGGGAAAATTTGTAAGATAGGAGACCAAAAAGAATGAAATTTGTTGGACTTGTAGGATCAAACTACGATCAATCATATAACCGTAAACTCTTGGAATTCATCCGTCGTCACTTCAAACTCAAATTTGAATTAGAAGTTCTCGAAATTGACGAAGTTCCAATGTTCAACCAAGACGAAAAATGGGATGAAAGTTTCCAATTACGTCTCTTGTATAACAGAATTACTCGTGCTGATGGTGTTATCATTGCTACTCCTGAGCATAACCACACAATCTCAGCTTCTCTTAAATCAGTTCTTGAATGGCTTTCATACGAAGTTCATCCATTTGAAAACAAGCCAGTCATGATTGTGGGTGCTTCTTACTACGACCAAGGTACTTCTCGTGCCCAAGTTCACCTTCGTAAGATTCTTGATGCCCCAGGTGTCAATGCCTACACACTTCCAGGAAATGAATTCCTTCTCGGTAAAGCTAAAGAAGCTTTTGATGTTAATGGAAATATCACAAATGAAGGAACTGTTAATTTCCTTGAAACATGCTTGGACAACTTTGTAAAATATGTGGGAGTCGTTTCAAAATTGAAAAAACCAAAACCAATTGCACCAGAAGATTTATATTGTACAAATTCAATTGCAACTACAATTCAAGGTGTTGATCCAGACGATCCTGAATGGGTAGAAAAAGCAGCTGAACTTGTTGGAGCTGTTTCTGGTGATACTTACGTTAAATTAGACCACGGTATCTTGACAGTTAACCAAATTGACATGTTCTTGAAGGCAATGCCATTTGAATTAACATTTGCAGATGATAATAATCAATTCTTGTACTTTAATAACGCACACCAAGACCCAGATACAATGTTTGGTAAACGTGTCCGTGCTCAATCAGGAAACAGATTAGGAACAGTACACGGTACATTGCCAGATTCTAGAATGAAAAACGTTGAATGGGTTGTCGGCGTATTGCGTAATGGGGACCAAGAATATGTCCGTACAATTGTACCAGGAACACCAGAAGGCGTTATTAATACCCATAATTACCAAGCAATGTATTACCCAGATGGTTCATATGCTGGAATCAATGAGATTATCTTTAATTTCCAACCATGGCTTGACTGGTACCTCAATACGACTGGTCAACGTCTAGTCGGTGGAAATGCTGCAGCTCCTGCTGGAGGACATGGCAGTGCAGATGCCACATCTGGAGCTTCAGATTCAGGTGATGCTGGAGGCCACGGTGGTGGCGCAGACGCTACATCTGGCGCAAGTAACTAATAATAGCTTTGGGAACCATCTTGGTTCCTTTTTTAGTGATAAAAAGACTAGCAGACAAAAACTGCTAGTCTTTTGGTTATTATTTTATCTATCCTTGTTAAAAGAAAGAATATTTATTATGAATTTGGGTCGTCGAGACTACGACCATGTAATCCTTTTTCACGTTGGACTTGACGTAGTTTCTCTGGTGTAACATCGTTTCCTTCTTCGTCCACAATTTTGATCCCTTCAATGTGGTGACGAACAGAGCGACGATAGCCTTCGATATACTCCTCACGAAGTTTAGCTTGTTCCACTTTTTCAGCAGAAGTTAAGCCTTCTGTTTTTTTCTTTTTGGCAAGCTCGTTGATACGAGCGATTTTTTTCGGATCCATTTCTTCTCCTTTGTGATAAGATACAGTCCGTTTGACTGAGTTTATTTAGTATTGATTTGGTTAAAACGAGCGAGCTTAGCTGCTTTCTTGGTTAGTTGTGACAAGATTGCCAAACGATTTTGACGGACTGCTTCATTTTCAGCCATAACCATGGTATTCTCAAAGAATGCATCAATGACTGGGCTAAGAGCAAAGAGTTGGTTCAATTGCTGACTTGCAGAACCTGATAAAACGAGTGTTTCTACTGCTTCAGCCAAGGTTTTCTCTTCTTCATTCTCAAAGAGAGCAGGATCAACCGTGTCATTGCCTTCTGCTTTCTCAGCCAAGTTGAAAGCACGTGAGAGGGATTCAACAGATGGTTTAAAGTCTTCTCCCTTGCTTGCTTCTACAAGAGCACTTGCTGCTTCCAACATATCCGCCACAACAAAGTTTGACCCTGCAAGAACGGCTTCCTTAATATCTTTTGGAGTAGAGCCCATCATCTTATCAACACGAGCCTTGATAAATTCCATAACCTCTGTCTTATTTTCATAAGTCAAACTGTCAAATTTCAAAGCATAAAGGCTATCAATCAACTCATCCATAGCAATGTGCCAACCAAAGGCATCCAAGATACGAACCACACCTTGGGTCGCGCGACGAAGGGCATAAGGGTCATTAGACCCTGATGGAATCAAACCTACTGAGAAGAAGCTCAAAATCGTATCCAATTTGTCTGCAATGGCAAGCACTGCGCCGACCTTGCTCTCTGGAAGTTCTCCTTCAGCTGATGTAGGCATGTAGTGTTCACGAATAGCAGCTGCCACTGCTGGAGTTTCACCAGCAAGAAGGGCATATTTCTCTCCCATAATTCCTTGGAGCTCGTCAAATTCACCAACCATACCTGTCAACAAGTCAAACTTGTAAATAGCTGCTGAGCGAGCAAGGTCAACTGTTTCATCCACTGACAAACCAGCTTTTTCTGCCAAGAGAATAGCAATCTGACCCGTACGAATCATGTGTTCACGAAGGGAACCAATTTTCTCATGGAAGGTGACATTGTTTAATTTTTCAACAAGGTCTGAAATAACCAATTTTTGGTCTTCACGCCAGAAGAATTCACCGTCTTCCAAACGAGCTACCAAGACTTTTTCATTTCCTTTGATGACATTTTCCAAATGCTCTGCGTTTCCATTACGAACAGAAATGAAGTTTGGCAAGAGTTTACCATCTTGATCACGGACAACAAAGTACCGTTGGTGTTCCTTCATCGAAGTCACCAAGACTTCTTCCGGAACTTCAAGGTATTTGGCATCAAAACTTCCCATAAAGGCAGTTGGGTATTCAACCAAGTTCAAGACTTCATTAAGCAAATCAGCATCAATTTCGATACGTACACTGTGTTCAGCTTCGATTGCTTTGATTTGGTCAACAATCATTTGCTCTCGTTCACGTGGATCTGCTATTACAAATTGTGCACGAAGATCTTCTTCATAGCTCAAGGCTGACTGAATTTTGGTTTCTTTCCCCAAGAAACGATGACCACGGCTGACACGATCTCCCTTGATATCAAGGAAATCCAAATCAAACTCTTCTTCATCTAAAAGAACAGTTAAAGTGTGAACAGGGCGGATGTATTCAAAGGTGTTGTTAGCCCAGTGCATGCTGACAGGGAAAGTCAATGACTTCAAGACATCTACAACACCAGGAACAATTGCTTCAACTGCTTGACCAACTTCTTCCTTAGTGACATAGACATATTCTTCACCCTTGATTTCACGGAATTCGATATCTTCAACAGTCAATCCTTTTCCACGGACAAATCCTTGAGCTGCTTTGGTAAAATTTCCATCACTATCCAAGGCAATTTTCTTTGCTGGCCCCTTAAAATCTTCAGTCAAATCAGACTGTTTGTCTGCAAGACCAGTCACACGAACAGCCAAACGACGTGGTGTTGAGAAGGTTTGAACAGCTTCAAAAGATAGGCGGTTTTCCTTGAGGAAGGCTGCCATTTTTTCGCCTAGTTGTTTTTCACTTGGTGTGACAACATAGGCTGGTAATTCTTCAAGACCGAGTTCTACTAATAAGTTTTTTGTCATGTTTTTTCTCCGAAAAATATCTTTTTATTTTCCAGTTTGCCTTATGTGATTGGCACGCAAGCAATCAACTTCGTTGTTTCATTGCTAAAATTGGAGCCAAAAGTCTCCAATTTTGCCTAGTATCCTTAGCTTCACTAAGGATACCTTCATCACTGCGGCAACTGGTTCAAGGCTCACACTGTTCGCCCATTTTCGTAATTTGTCACTTTCTTTATTCTGCGTCTTCTGCTAGGAGTTTAGCTCGTGTTGCTTCATCCAAAAGCGGGTAGCCTAGGCGTTTACGTTCTGCGACAAAGGTTTTGGCTACAACACGAGCCAAATTACGGATACGAGCGATATAGCCTGCGCGCTCTGTTACAGATACGGCACCACGCGCGTCAAGCAGGTTAAAGGTGTGTGAACATTTGAGAACATAGTCATAGGCAGGGTGTACCAAGCCTTCTTCTAATGCACGACCAGCTTCTTTTTCAAACTTATCAAAGTTTTCAAGCAACATTTCTTGATCCGAAATTTCAAATGAATATTTTGAATGCTCATACTCAGGCTGAATAAAGATTTCTCCGTATTTTACACCATCAGCCCACTCGATATCATAGACAGAGTCTACTTCTTGAATGTAAGAAGCCAAACGCTCCAAACCATAGGTTACTTCCGCAGTCACAGGGCTAGTTGCCAATCCACCGACTTGTTGGAAATAAGTAAACTGAGTGATTTCCATTCCGTCAAGCCAAACTTCCCAACCAAGACCAGCTGAACCAGTTGATGGGTTTTCCCAGTTGTCCTCAACGAAACGAATATCGTGCTCCAAAGGATTGATTCCCAATTTTTCCAAAGACTCAAGGTAAAGTTCTTGGATGTTTGATGGAGAAGGTTTCATAACCACCTGGAATTGGTGGTGTTGGTAGAGACGGTTAGGATTTTCCCCGTAACGACCGTCAGCAGGACGACGTGATGGCTCTACATAAGCCGCATTCCATGGCTCAGGTCCGATAGCACGAAGAAAAGTGTAAGGACTCATGGTTCCCGCACCTTTTTCATTGTCATAAGCCTGCATAAGCATACAACCTTGGTCATTCCAAAATTGTTGTAAAGTAAGGATGATTTCCTGGAAAGTCAATTTTTTAGACATTATTTTCTCCTTTTTCTATAAATTACTTGCGACACGAGTCTGCCTCGTCGATTATACGAGGCAAGACGAGTTAGTACTGCGTCTAGCTCAGCACCCTAGTGCTGAGCGTGGGGCAGTCCGACTGTAAGGAGGTTTCTGCCACTGAGGCAGCGGAAAGTCAATTTTTTAGACATTGTTTACTCCTTTAGTTTTTATATTTCTTTTTCAATTAATTTCTGCTGAACAAACCAATTTAACAAGGGAAGAGTTTTATCTGTATTTGCCCATAAATGATAAGAATCGAAGACCGCTTGTACACTACCTAGATTTTCTACCAACTTATCTATTGTCAAAAAACTACGCCAGTATTCGTAAAAAATACTTGCATAGTTCTTATCATAAGTCGAAGAACCAAAATCATTCAATGAATGCCAACCATACTTCTTCTGAAAAAGTTCTACAAGAGATTGATTACAAATTTTTTCCGCTTGAAATTCCTCTTCTGTCAAGAAATACTTGCGACTAATATATTCAACCATCCCCTCTTCGAACCATATATAAGAGTCGTAACCATCAAAATCATCTAAAAAATACTCCGACCAATGAGCTAACTCATGTCCTACAATCTGTAAGAGGAAATTTTCAGATAAAGAATGATAGTGATTTTCTATTGCTTGAGTTTGCTGAGAACACTCGTAGTCCATCAACTGATACAAATACAACTCTTTCCAAACAGCTAAATCAGGCGTCATAACCATTCGTCTATTATTTGTATAGGCTGGAACAGCGCTTTCCCTAATAATCTGTGTAGCAGCATTAAAACTTGACCAAATAACAGCTTGCGGTAAATCACAGACTGCAAGTTCATTCTTTAAAAAAGATTGATAATCTTTCAACTTTTCAGTATTTCTTACTACAAAATTACGAAATGCAGCTAGTTGACTATCGTCTTTTACAAGATAAAGATTTTCCACGTCTCTCCTTTCTTTCACATAATAGACTGAATAAGCGAAAGAACCACGTCCGACAATCCTAGGTTGATTTAACCTAGGGGCGTCAGAAACGCGGTTCCACCCTAATTTATTACTTCATTGTTTTTGAAAATACTACAGAAAGCGCCAGTTCTTTATTTTGTTCTACTTGGCTCCCACTATCCCAAGCTCGCTTGAAGAACACCATAAGACTTTCTTTCCTGCTGACTATTATATCAAAAATTAGAACAATGTACAATTCTTTTTATGATTTTCTAGAAATCCATATCATCAACTCGTGGAGCACCAGACTGAACAGCAATTGTTTTTAAAGTTTCTCTCTCCTCATGACTCAGTTCAATTCCAAAGCAATCAAGATTAGCCTGAATACGAGACGCTGTGACAGATTTCGGAAGCGGTAAAAATCCTTCTGCCAAGCTCCATGCCAAGGCTATCTGAGCAACAGACTTTCCATGATTTGCTGCGATTTCTTGCACTTGCTTGCTATCAAACAGTTCTCCCTGACCAAAAGGGCCCCAAGCTTCCAATAAAATTCCTTTTTCTCTACAGTAAGCTACGACTTCCTCTTGATACACACCTGGCGCCAAACGAACTTGATTGACCGCTGGAAGAATTTTTGCTGTTTCAAGCAAGGCATCCAAATGATGGGGAAGGAAATTACTAACTCCAATAGCACGGATTTTTCCTTCTTGATAGAGGTCTTCCATCGCTCTCCAAACTTCTGAATTTCGGATTTTCCAGTGGTTATTTTCTCTGAGTGGTTTTGGATTTGGCCAATGAATCAAATACAAATCCAAATATTCCAAGCCCAGCTTCTCTAAAGACTCTTCAAAAGCCTGACGAGCTTGCTCATAGCTATGATTTATATTCCAGAGTTTGCTGGTTACAAAAATTTCCTCACGCGGAACGCCACTATCTTGAATAGCACGACCAACGCTTTCTTCATTTTTATAAATCGCTGCCGTATCGATATGGCGATAGCCTGCCTTTAAAGCCTCTAGTACAGCTTGATAGGCAATCTCTCCATTTTCAGCTTTCCAGGTTCCAAATCCCAGTACTGGAATTGTAACACCATTGTTTAAAGTATAAGATTTCATTATTTTTCCTTTCTATGAGAAGAAAATCCAAAGAGCCAAATTTTCAAGGAAAACTTTTCTCTTTAGATTTTTTGTATTATTGATTGCGGTCGTAATAGAGCTGATGAGCTTTAAGACGAGAGTCTAACAAATCTGGTACGGTAACAAAGTCATAACCTTGCCCTTTCAAATAGTCAATAACCTTCGGCAGAGCATTCACTGTTTCAGCATGGATATCATGCATGAGAATAATAGAACCATTCTTGACTTCACGCTGAATTTCTGTCAAAATAGATGCTTCATTTTTACTCTTCCAGTCCAGACTATCTACATCCCACATAATAAAGCTCAAATCTAAGCTATTGCGAATGTCGTCTGTAATGGCTCCATAAGGCGGACGCATGAGTTTGGAACTAGAACCCAGCACCTTAGTTAGCGCATCCTCAGTATCAGTAATTTGTTTTTTAGCTTCATCAAGCGAAAGTTTTGAAAGAACTGGATGGCTCCAACTATGGTTTCCAATGACATGACCATCTGCTTTCATTCGTTTCAAAATCTCTTCATTGCCAGAAACATTCTTACCTAAAACAAAGAAAGTTGCCTTGATACCATACTTAGAAAGTGTATCTAATGCTTGATTTGTCGTTGTAGGATTTGGTCCATCATCAAAAGTCAAGGCTACTACTTTACGATTTTTCTTTTCATAATAAGCCTTATATAGTTCTGCGTCCTTATCTAATAAATAAGAGGACTGAATAACCTCAAAGAAACTTGATACCGGCAAGGCAATCTCATCTAGATTTTCAACTGACTGACTTGGATAAAGGATAATCTGACTATCCTTGTAATCAAAATTCCATGCAGACAAGTCTTGGTCAGAGAAGCCTTTAACAACTTGATCAATCTTTTCTTGCTCCAATTTCTTATCCTGTAAGAAAGTGGTGATTTCTTTTAACAACTGCTCTTTGGCTTTACTAGGATCTGAAAATAATTGATCAAGTGTAAAAGGTTTACCATCTTCTGTCAAATGTACTTTTGCCAGACTAGTTTTTTCAGTCTCTTCAACTTTTGACGAAGTTAAATCATAGACTTGTTTCATCACACTTCGGTTGACAATCCCTTTTAAAGTCGAATCCTGTTTCTCCGTATAATAAAAAACCAGATTTTCCTTATCCTCTAGATTGTCTTTAATATCCTGTGTCATAATTCCCTTTATAGACGAAATCACTTGCTCCCCTTGGAGAGGATAATAGGCAATTACTTCGGCTTTTCCCTTACGAAAATGATCCTTCTGATTTCCCTCACTCAATTGATCATCTTTCTCTTTTTTGAGCGATTCAATCTTTTGTTCAAAACTTTGTTTTGTGTATATTTTGTATCCAATTATTGAACCAAGGACACAAATACTTACTGAGAAGATAGCTACTAGGGCTATTAGACTCATTCTTACCTTATCGTGATTCTCACGCTTTGCTCTACTTTTATCCATAGAACCATCATATCAAATTCAGGCTATAATTTCAATGATTTGGGAGGAAATAGTATATTAAAAAGAGGGGAACTCCCTCTTAAAATCTTATTTTACTGCTTCTTTCAAAGCGTCTACCTTGTCCAAACGTTCCCATGGAAGGTCAATATCTGTACGTCCCATGTGTCCATAAGCTGCTGTTTGACGGTAAATTGGACGTTTAAGATCCAACATTTGGATAATTCCTGCAGGACGAAGATCAAAGATTTGACGCGCTGCTTTTTCAAGCTTGCTTTCAGCTATTGTTCCTGTACCAAAGGTATCGATACGAACAGAAACAGGCTGCGCAACACCGATGGCATAGGCCAATTGCACTTCTGCTTTCTTAGCAAGACCTGCTGCAACGATGTTCTTGGCAATATAGCGAGCCGCATATGACGCAGAACGGTCCACCTTAGTCGCATCTTTACCAGAGAAAGCACCACCACCGTGACGAGAGTAGCCACCATAAGTATCTACGATAATCTTACGACCAGTCAGACCTGAGTCCCCTTGAGGTCCACCGATTACAAAACGACCAGTAGGATTGATGAAGAATTTTGTTTGCTCATCCAAGTAAGAGGCTGGAATAACCTCTTTGATAACCTTGTTAATCACATCTTGATGAATTTGTTCATTAGTGGCTTCTGGATCATGCTGAGTTGAAATCACGACTGTCTCCACACGTACTGGACGGTCATTTTCATCATACTCAACCGTAACTTGTGATTTAGCATCTGGTCGAAGATAGCTAATTTCCCCAGACTTACGAAGTTCTGCCAGACGACGAACCAATTTATGACTAAGTGAGATTGGCAATGGCATGAGCTCTTCTGTTTCATCCACTGCAAATCCAAACATGAGCCCTTGGTCACCAGCGCCAATCAAGTCAAGCGGATCTTGGTCTGCATTCCCACGAACCTCCAAGGCTTCGTTAACACCTTGGGCGATATCCGGTGACTGCTCAACAAGTGACGGATGGACTCCCACTGTCTCAGCAGAAAAACCATATTCTGTATTGGTGTAGCCAATCTCTGCAATGGTATCACGAACCACACGGTTAATATCCACATAGGCATTTGTAGATATTTCACCAAAAACATGGACGGAACCAGTATATACAGCTGTCTCAGCAGCAACGTGCGCCTCTGGATCCTTAGCTAAAATAGCATCCAAAATCGCATCTGAAATTTGGTCTGCAATCTTATCTGGATGCCCCTCAGATACAGATTCAGACGTGAATAATTTACGTTCTGACATAAAAATGTCCCCCCTTAAAAATAGTGTTATAGAGTTACAAAGTACTGATAGGTATTTCTATAGTCTAAGAGTTACGACGCGAAAGAAATAAAAACGATTATTTTTTGTTTCTGAAGCTAGTAAGGCGCATAGGGTGACCGCATTATAGCGGCAACCGTAGAATGACGAACGACTTTGGAGCCATCATTCTTTGCGAGTTGCAACTCGCAAAGAAAAAATAGAAATTTCTACCATCTTATCGGGACTATATAACTCTTCCATTATACCATTTTTAGGCTCAATTTGCAGTCTTTAATATGGTGTTTCAATGTAGATATTTCGTTCTCATAAAGCAAAAAGTTGGAGCTCAGTACTCCAACAATTGCTATTAAAATGTTTGGCGTTTTGCTTTACGCTCTGCACGACCGCGAGCGCGATTTTCAGCGCGCTTGGTTTTGCGGCGTTTTTCATCAACCGCCCATTTAATTTTCTTCTTATAACCCGGTTTGACTTTTTTCTTTTTCTTTTTAACCAAACCAATCATTTCGATATCAAGTTTATCTTGTTTTTTCTCACGGTTAGCACGACGATCACGGTCATAAGTATCTTGGAATTCTCCATCTTTTACCATCTTAGGAGTAAACTTGATTCCCAATTTCTCCAACTCACGGATATCCGAGTCATCACTTGGCTGATAAAGGGTAATAGCTGTACCTGGTAGGCCATTTCGTCCAGTACGACCAACACGGTGAACAAAGAAGGACAAATCTTGCGGAATAGCATCATTGATGACATGGCTGACACCTTCAATGTCAATTCCACGCGCTGCCAAATCTGTTGCGACAATATATTCAAAATCCAGATTTTTAACCTGGTTCATGATACGTTTGCGCTCACGAGGGGCAATATCCCCATGGATTTTTGCCACCTTCAAGCCTTGAGCAGTCAGATATGAATGCAATTCATCAGCACGCGTTTTAGTGTTAACAAAAATCATGGCCAAATACGGTTGCATCAACTGAGTCAACTGGTAAATTTGAGCATTCTTATCTCGTCCCTTGGTCGAAATCAACCAATTATCAATGGTATCAGAAATGACCGTTTTGGTCTTGATTTTCTCCATAACAGGATTTGATAAGTATTTTTTCAAGAATGGTTGCAGTTTTTGTGGAATAGTCGCTGAGAAGACCATGAATTGCAGGTCTTTTGGAAGGCTTCCAGCAATCTTATCAACAGTTTCTAAGAATCCCATATCCAAGGTCATATCTGCCTCATCAACCACAAAGGTCTTAGCCTTGTGAATAGCTAAATCACCAGATTTAACCAAGTCATAGATACGACCTGGCGTACCGATAACAATATGAGGCTGGTTACTTGCCAATTTCTCAATCTGGCGAGCCTTATCTGTCCCTCCCACATAATTAACCACACGAACTTCTACTTCTGAATGAGTAGCAATCTGACGGGCTGCTTGGTAAATCTGAGTAGCTAATTCACGGCTCGGTGCAGTAATGACTGCTTGAACACTATCGCTGGCTTCATCTAATTGCTGGAAAATCGGCAATAGGAAAGTATGAGTCTTACCCGAACCTGTTTTTGATTCACCGACTAGGTCACGACCTGCCAAAACAATAGGAATCAACTTATCTTGCACCTCTGTTGGAGTTGTAAATTTTAACTCCTCCAAGGCTTCTCTAATATAGTTTTTAAATTGAAATTTCGTAAATGACATAATATCCTCGATTCTATCTATCTTATCAATTATACCATATTTTATTTCATTGCAGTAGTCTCACTTATAGAGCTTACTTTCAGTAGCTTATCTAATCAAAAAAGGCTGGAATGTTATAATTCCAACCTCTTTTCAGTCATTATTTCCAGTTTAAAATAGCATTTAAGCCATAGTGATCACTAACTTGTGGACTCTTGTTACCATCAAATACGACATGTAAATTTTCTACCGCTAACTCCTTAGTGGTAAAAACATAGTCGATTCGAAGTGGTTCTGTGTTCCCCTTCCAGCCATCAATTTCTGGTGGAACAGTATAGCTACCACTTTTCTCTTGAGCAACTTCAAATGCGTCTTGTAAGCCTAATGGACTAGCTAAAATAGCTTGGTATCCTTCCTGACCAGCTGGGTTGTTGAAATCTCCAGCCAGCAAAAGTGGCTTGTTCAATTCTTTTAAGACAGCCTCAAATCGTGCCCATTCTTCTTGGAAACCTTTATCCCACCAAGAAAGATGGACACTGGCAACTGCAAGATCCTTGCCATCGACTACAGTTTCAGCCAGGGCGACACGGCGAGTATGATAGTCTGTTGGATCATCCACATCTGAAACCAAAATTTCTCTTGCTTCAATAGGTGTTTTAGACAAGATAGCCACACCTTCATGGTAGCGGTCATAACCAATATGGTTATAAGCCCAAGTCCAGTAGTAATCTTTCCCTTGCTCTGATAACTTTTCAACCAAGAGTCTAACATAGTGATCTTGGTGAATCGGTTCAGTTGCTGGCAAAGCTTGATAAAGGTCATTAACTTCTACCTTAGGCGAAGTAATCTCCTGATTGATTTCTTGGAAACATATCAAATCATAGTCTTTATCAAGAATATCTTCAAGCAAGAGCTGGAATTTTTCCTCAGCTTCTTTTTCCATCAAGCTATGAGTATTGAGTGTTAAAAATTTCATGCTTTTCTCCCAAAACAAGAGGTTGGAAAACAGCTTCCAACCTCAAGTGTATTACAATTCTACTTTAGCAACTGCTGTTTTAGCTGCAAGAGAACCTGTTTGTTCTAATTTAACTGATTTAATAGCTTCAGCATTTGTGAAGACAACTACTGTAGAAGTTTCACGACCTGCTGCACGGATAGCATCCAAGTCAGCTGTGACAAGAAGATCACCTGCTACAACTTTTTGTCCTTCAGCTACATGAACTGTAAATGGTTTTCCTTCAAGACTTACTGTGTCCAAACCAATGTGAACAAGTACTTCAAGACCCGCTTCAGTCACAAGACCAAGAGCATGTTTTGTAGGGAAGATACTTGATACAGTACCTGAAACTGGAGATACAATGTTTCCATTTGCAGGTTCTACAGCAAATCCGTCACCCATCATTTTTTGAGCAAATACTGGATCTTTTACTTGTTCCAAAGCAACAACTTGTCCATCTGCTACTGAGTAAACTTCCTCTGTTACACCTTTGTAGTGTACAGTGTTTTGTTGCGCTTCTGTCATTTGACTTGGAAGAGTTTCAGGAATGATTTCACCTGAATCAAGGATATCTTGGATATCAGATTTCAATACGTCTGCTTTTGGACCGTAGATAGCTTGAACTCCTTGTCCTTTCATGACAAGACCCATAGCTCCTTCTGCTTTCCATTGCTCTGCATTTCCTACTTTATCTGCATCTTTAACAGTTACACGAAGACGAGTCATACATGCATCAACATCAACGATGTTTGCACGTCCACCAAGAAGGTTGATAATGTTTACAGCTTGAGAACCTGCTGCAACTTTCACTTCACTGCTAGCTTCTTCTGAACCTTCAGCAGTTTCGTAGTTTCCGTTACGTCCTGGAGTTGCGTAGTTGAATTTTTGAATCATGAAGTTTGCGATAAAGTACATGATTACAGCAAAGAGAACAGTTACCCAAACGAAGTTAACGATATCCATACCGATACCAGCACTGATTGCAATAGGTGTACGAGTCAAGAACTCGATTGAACCGAATGAGTGCATACGTAGGTTTACGACGTCAGCCATAGCGAAGGCCGCACCTTGAACAAGTGAGTAAACAAGATACATAGGTGTTGCGATGAACATGAACATGTATTCGATTGGTTCAGTAACCCCTGTCAAGAATGTAGCAAGAGCTGTCGCAATCATCATACCTTTGTATTTGTGTTTCTTGTCAGCATCAACATTACGATAAATAGCAACGAGGACACCCATCAAGATACCGAATGAACCGATCATTTGTCCAACTTTGAAACGAGCTGGATGGACTGTATCTAACAAGTGTTGGTATTGACTAGCATCAGTACCTTTAAGGTTTACAAGGTCTGTTACCCATGCAAGCCATAGTGGGTCTTGACCAAATACTTGGCTACCTTTTGCTGCACCAGTTAAGACTTCATAAGTACCACCAAGAGCTGTGTAGTTCATTGGGATAGTCAACATGTGGTGAAGACCAAATGGCAAGAGCAAGCGTTCCAATGTACCATACAAGAATGGTGCAAGGATTGGAGCAGTTTCTTGTGAGTTAGCAATCCAGATACCAAAGCTATTGATACCAGTTTGCACAAGTGGCCAGAAAGCTGAAAGTACGATTGCAGCGATTACTGAACGAAGAATAACTACAAACGGTACAAAACGTTTTCCGTTAAAGAATGAAAGTGCATCAGGAAGCTTACGGAAGTTGTAGTATTTGTTGTAAGCAGTTGCCCCAATAAAACCAGAAATAATCCCTACGAAGACACCCATGTTCAAGGCTGGAGCTTCCATAACACTGATAAAGTAATCAGCAACTTTGATTGATCCACCGAAGAGTGTTGTTACCATAGCTTCTGGATTTTTCAACATATCTCCTGATACGCCAAAGATTGTACCAGTGATACGATTGATTAGGATAAAGGCAAGACCTGCCGCAAACGCACCACCAGCGCGTTCCTTAGCCCAGCTTCCTCCAATAGCGAGGGCGAACAAGATATGAAGGTTAACGATAACTCCCCAACCGATTTGCTCTAGTACACCACCAGTAATAACGAGTGGTGCAAAGGTTGGGTTAATCATCACAAGTGACTTACCGATTGAAATCATCAAACCAGCAGCCGGCATAACAGCGATAACCACCATCAAAGCCTTACCGAATTTTTGCCAAAACTCGAAAGACAAGACATTTTTGAATGTATCTTTCATCATTCAAATCTCCTTTATTTTTATTTAGGCAAACGTTTTACGAAAACGTTTGCACTTTCTACAATTCAATTATACCACTTTTTTTTTTTTTGTAAAGGCTTTTATTAAAAAAAGTAGACTTTTTTCTAAAATTTTTGTAGTAAAAAAGGAGATAGTAAAATCTCCTCAAATATACATCTATTAAAATTTAGACTTTTAAGAATCGGCGCATGGAAATTCCTGATCCCAGTGAACCAATGAAAATTCCAATCACAAATAATAAGGCAATCATCAGTGGACTGAATACTTCTGGTGATATCATTGAAAGGTTCTGACCAACCAATGACTTATTAACCGATTGGTAAACCATTTTATAGACAATAAATACCAGAATTGATGGAAGTGTTGCTCCAAGCAAACCAATGAAGGCACCTTCAAGCAAGAAAGGTCCGCGGATATAGCCATTCTTAGCACCTACTAAACGCATGATTTGAATTTCACGGCTTCGTGAAATGATGGTGATACGTATAGTATTAGAAATCAAGAACACCGCAATGAAAATCAATAATCCAGCGATAACTAGTCCCCAGACACGAATAAATGAGGCTAACTTAAACAAGCGTTCTGTATTGGCACCACCATCTTGAACTTCTGACACACCTTCGATTTTTTTAGCCTCTTCTGCTACTGTCTTTACATCACTTGGTGTATTGGTATCTACTATATAGGCATCATAAAGTGGGTTTGCATCACCTTCAAAGATTTTCCAGTTGTCCCCCATTGTTTCTGTCAACTTTTCATATTGTTCTTCTTTGCTTGAGAAGGTAACACTTTTAACAGTTGACATACCTTTCAAAGCATCGTATACCTTATGGTAGTCGTTATTTGTAACAGTTTGGCCTTCTTTTTCAATAGTCTCACTATTATCAGCTACATCCTTACGAATGTATACCATTACTCGGACGTTATTTTCAATATCTGTAGCTAGTTTAGCCGTATTAAAGATAACAGATGCAAATATTGCAACCAAGGTCAAAGTAATCATAACTGAACTGACAGCAGCTACTGTCATCCAGCCATTTCGTTTCAAACTTTTTAACGATTCAAATAAATGACGAAAAAATCTACTAATCATCGTATCCATATTCTCCTTTAGCTTCGTCACGAACGACACGGCCATTTTCAATGGCAATGACACGGTGGCGCAAGGTATTTACAATCTGACTGTTGTGGGTAGCCATCAAGACAGTTGTACCTTGGAGATTGATGCGTTCCAACAAGTTCATAATTTCCCATGAATTATCTGGATCCAAGTTTCCTGTTGGTTCGTCCGCAATCAATACTTTGGGATTATTTACAATAGCACGCGCAATCGCAATCCGCTGTTGCTCTCCACCTGAGAGCTCATTTGGGAAAGAACGAACCTTATGCTTCAATCCAACCAAGTCTAAAACTTCCATAACACGTTTTTTGATATTACGGCGACTTTCTCCAATTACCTCCATTGCATAAGCAATATTTTCATAAACGGTTTTCTTTGGTAACAGTTTATAATCTTGGAAGACAACCCCAACACTACGACGTAGGAGAGGGACATCTTTCTTTTTTATTTTAACTAGATTAAAACCAGCAACAGATAAGCTTCCTTTTTCGATTTTTACTTCGCGATACAAAGAACGAATAAAGGTTGATTTCCCAGCTCCTGACGGACCTACGATATAGGCAAATTCTCCTGGTTGAATGCTGACCGAAACACCACGTAGGGCAGTCGTTCCGTTGTCGTATTTTTTGACGACATCTCTCATTTCAATGATTGACATGTGAGTTCCTTTCTATCTTAGCTGATTCGCCACTTGAGGTAGGCATCGATAAAACCATCTAGGTCTCCGTCCATAACCTTATCTACCTGAGCAACTTCAAAGCTAGTTCGATGATCTTTTACCATAGTATAAGGCGTGAAGACATAAGAACGGATTTGGCTTCCCCATGTGATTTCTTTTTTCTCGCCCTTGAGGGAATCAACTTCCGCAGCTTTCTTTTCTTGCTCCATTTGATAGAGCTTGGCCTGCAACATCTTCATGGCACGATCTCTATTTCCATACTGGGTACGATCGACTGTTGACTGGACGACAGTTCCCGTAGGAATGTGTGTCAAACGAACACCTGTTGAAACCTTGTTGACGTTTTGTCCACCAGCTCCACCTGAACGGAAGGTATCCATCTTGATATCATCTTCCCGAATTTCCACTTCAATGGTATCATCCAATTCTGGCATTACTTCTACAGATGTGAAAGAGGTATGGCGACGTTTAGCAGAGTCAAATGGTGAAATTCGCACCAAACGGTGTACACCCATTTCTGACTTGAGAAGACCATAGGCATTGGGCCCTTCAAATGATAGGGTTACTGACTTGATACCAGCTTCATCTCCTGCTTGGTAATCCAATACTTCCACTTTAAAGCCTTTAGCATTTCCATAGCGAGTGTACATACGAAGCAACATATCACCCCAGTCCTGAGCCTCAGTACCACCGGATCCTGGATGGATTTCCAAGATGGCATTATTATGGTCATAAGGTTCTGACAAGAGCAAGGTCATCTCGTAACTGGTTATCATCTTATCAAGTTCTGACAACTGTTCAACCAATTCTTCATGCACCGACTCATCTTCAGCTAAAAAGTCTAATAAAATTTCGACTTCATCCTGCAACTCTTCCATTTTGTGGAAGGTGTTGTAGGTGTTTTTTAATTCATTTAATTCTTGCGACGTTTTTTGGGCCGCGATATTATCGTTCCAAAAATCAGGTTCTGTCATCTTGTTTTCCAAGATGGCAATCTCTTCCTCTAGACCTTCTAGGTCAAAGAGACCCCCTGAAAGAAGCTAATTTTTCACGATTTGCGTCAATTTTCTGACGAATTACTGAAATGTCCATAAATACTCCTTTTTTACATCGTTTCATTATAGCATATTTTATCATTTCTTTCCATCTTTTGCTCTAATCCCTTATTACACGTAAAAAGAAGCCTTTCGGCTTCCCTTCTTACAAGACTTTTGCTGAAGTACGAGTGATTTCTTCTACTTGAATATTCTCTGATTCAAATTTTTCTTTCAAGGCTGGTAAATCAATTGATCCATCGATTTGAACTTCGATAATCACCTTACCATCTTTACGCGGAATATTGACTGTATGGGAGATATTCAAATTTTCTTCTACAATCAAAGAAACAATCTTTCCGAGTACACCAACTTCATTTTCTGTAACAAAACGCACACGAATTCCTTCCTCACCATAACCAGCAATTTCAAGAAAGGCTTGGAAAACGTCACGGTCCGTAATAACCCCATAGACTTGATGGTTATCTACTACAGGAAGAATACCAATCTTATTTTTCAACATCAGATAAGTTGCATCCTCTAGACTCGCATAGCCTGAAACAGTGACAACATCGCGAATCATCACATCTTTTACTTTTGTCTTATTTAGAAGATAATTCATCTCATAGATAGAAAGACTTGTTGCCTTGGATGGACTAGCTTGGGCAATGGTTCCTTCAGTTACCAAACCAACCAATTGATCATTTTCGATAACAGGCAAGCGGTGCAACCCTTGCTCTCTCATCAAATCTGCTGCATGAGATACTGTTGTATCTGGACTAATATAAACTACCTTGCGGGTCATAAAATCTTTAACTGCCATGAGACTTCTCCTTTTCTATTCTTATCCCTATTATACAATCTTTTTGCAAATCTATCAAACGCTTACATTTCTTTTTCAAAATTCAGAAAAGTATGAATAAGCTAGCAAAAAGAGCTCTGAAATCGAGCTCTGTGATTGAAGGTAAGATACCTTTCATTCGATTTTTTCAATTATTAGAAATTGACCTTTTAATGTAGATCAAGATTTGTTCGCAATCTAAATATACCGACTAAAACAATTCACTGGATTCTGATGATTGCTTCGCAATCTCCATCCGCAACCTAAACTAGTCTCCCAGACTAGTTTAGCCACCCAGATATGCTTTTCTGACTTCTTCTGATGATGCGAGTTCTTTTCCTGTTCCTGATAGGACGATTTTCCCTGTTTCCAGTACATAACCTCGATCAGAGATTGCGAGTGCTTTATTGGCATTTTGTTCAATCAAGAGTACGGTCGTTCCTTGTTTCTGGATATCTTGAATGATATCAAAAATCTCTTGAATAAAGATTGGGGCAAGTCCCATTGATGGTTCATCTAAAAGAAGAAGCTTTGGCGTTGACATAAGAGCGCGTCCCATGGCAAGCATTTGTTGTTCCCCACCTGAAAGAGTGGCTGCATCTTGGTTCTTCCGTTCTTCAAGACGAGGAAAGCGTGAGAAAACCTTCTTCAAGTTAGCTTGATTTTCTTCACGATTTTTCTTCAAGAAAGCTCCCATTTCTAGATTTTCCATAACAGTCAAGCCAGGAAAGACGTGGCGTCCTTCTGGAACTTGTGAAAGGCCACCTGCTACGATTTTCTGAGCCGGCATTTTTTGGATTTCTTGACCTAAAAATTCAATTTTTCCTGAACTCGGTCTAACCAAACCAGACAAGGTACGGAGAATGGTTGTTTTACCAGCACCATTGGCACCGATAAGGGAAACAACCTCTCCTTCATTAACTTCAAAGCTTACATCACGGACTGCTTGGATCATACCGTAATGTACAGAAAGATTTTCAACTTTTAACATAGACATTAGGCTTCACCTCCTAGATAAGCTTCGATAACGCGTTTATTGGTCTTAATTTCGTCTGGAGTTCCTTGAGCAATTAAACGACCATATTCAAGTACGTAGATGCGTTCTGTTACTTCCATGACCAGATTCATATCGTGTTCAATCAACATGATTGAAATTTTAAATTCATCTTTGATACGACGAATTAACTCAGTCAATTCTGCTGTTTCCTGTGGGTTCATCCCTGCTGCTGGTTCATCTAAAAAGAGAATTTTAGGTTCCGTAGCAAGGGCACGAACAATTTCCAAACGACGTTGTTGTCCGTAGGCGAGGTTTTTAGCAAGAGTCTCTGCATCACCATCTAAATCGAAGATTTTCAACAATTCCAAAGCTTTAGCCTTTAATTCTTTTTCACTCTTGTAAAAAGCTGGTAAGCGTAAGAAACTAGCAAAAACATGTTGTTTGTGATGGTTGCCAAAAGCAATCAAAACATTGTCCAAAACTGTTAAATCTTTAAAGAGACGGATATTTTGGAAAGTACGTCCAAGTCCCAAAGAGGCAATCTTATATGGTGACTTTCCATTCAAAAGGTGACCATCTAAGGTAACTGTTCCCTCACTTGGTTCATAAACACCGGTCAAAAGGTTGAAAAGGGTTGTTTTACCAGCTCCGTTTGGACCGATTAATCCAACCAATTCCCCTTCATTTAATTCAAGAGTCACATCTCCAACAGCTGTTAGACCGCCAAAATGTTTGGTTAACTGTTTTACTTCAAGTAACGCCATTAGTTTTGTTCCTCCTTCTTAGATTTTTTAAAGAAACGTGATAGGCTCAATTCCCATGTTCCAAGGAGTCCACCTGGTCTGAAAATCATTACCAATACCAAGGCCAAAGCGTAAATAATCATACGCACGCTAGCAACATCTTGGAGAAGCATATTCAAAATTCCCAGAACAATAGCCGAAACAATGGCACCTGTAATTGAACCAAGTCCACCAAATACAACAATAATCAATACGTTGATTGAGTTAATGAATGTGTAATCTTTCGGTACAACAGACCCGATAAATCCTGCCTGAAGTGACCCTGCAATACTTGCAGTAATGGCACCAAAGACAAAAGCGATGATTTTAATTTTAGTCGTATTAACACCGACTGACTCTGCAGCGATTTCATCTTCACGAACAGAGAGAGTTGAACGACCAATTGGACTACGCAAGAAGTTCAAGGTTGCAATGGTTGTAATCACGACAAAGAAGTAAACCATTTGCCAAGTTGTAAAGTTTGGAATTCCCAAGATACCTGCCGCACCATTTGTAAGGCTTCCACCATTGATGATAAAGATACGGATAATTTCAGAAACACCAAGAGTCGCTACCGCAAGATAGTCCCCCTTCAAGCGTAAGGTTGGAATTCCGACAAGCAAGGCAACTGCTCCTGAAAGCAAAGCACCTATCAGCATAGCTCCAAAGAAGGCACCGTAGGTTGGTGATTTAGAACCAATAATAGCTGCTGCATAGGCACCAATCGCCATGAAACCAGCATGACCAAGTGAAAATTGTCCTGAAAAACCAACGATTAAGTTGAGACCAACAGCCAGAATAATATTAATTCCTATTTGTTGTAAAATCTGAACATAGAATAGATTGAGTACTCCGACTGAAACCAATACACTAATCAAGCCATAGCCAGCTAACAAAAGGAGTAACCATAGAATATTAACTTTTAAATTTTCTTTCATCGTTTACACCTTCTCTTTCACATTTTTACCAAGGATACCAGCTGGGCGGACAATCAAGATCAACAACAAGATTCCATAAACAATGGCATCACGGAAGTCTGACATTCCAAAGGCTGTCGCAAAGGTTTCCAATAGACCAATCACAAAGCCACCAAGAGCCGCACCAGGAATAATCCCGATACCACCAAGTACTGCGGCAACGAAAGACTTAAGACCTGGAGTAACACCCATCAAAGGTTCAAGAGAGTTATAATAGAGGGCAATCAGAACACCAGCCGCACCCGCAAGAGCTGAACCCAAAGCGAAGGTAAAGCTGATAGTACGGTTTACATTGATCCCCATCAATTGCGCCGCATCGCTATCTACGGATACTGCACGCATGGCTTTCCCCATCTTGGTCTTTTGGACAATGACTTGTAACAAAATCATCAAAATCAAGGAAATCGCCAAGATCATTAACTGCACGTTTGTTAAGCTAATTGGTCCCAGATCATAACGAACTGTTTGAATCGCTTGAGGGAAGGCACGAGTATTGGCACCAACCAGATAGACCATGCCATACTCCAATAGGAAGGAAACCCCAATAGCTGTAATCAAAACAGCAATACGAGTAGAGTGACGCAAAGGTCGGTAAGCAAGGAATTCAATCACGACACCAAGAATGGCTGTCGCTAGCATCGCTACAATAAGCGCTACAAAGAAATTCATTTGGAAAGAATTAATCAAGAAATAACCGATAAAGGCTCCCATCATATAAATATCACCGTGGGCGAAGTTGATGAGCTTGATAATTCCGTAAACCATGGTATATCCTAGGGCTAACAGCGCGTATACACTACCTAGAATCAAACCATTTACTAGTTGTTGGAGCATAAGATTCACTCTTTCTATTTATAATTTCGAGGGTTTTCCCTCACTTTTTGATAGGTTCTTAAACATCGAAACAGGGAGTGAGTCCGAGTCTCATTCCCTATTTCAACATTTTTCTATTATGGTTTTACAACTTCTGCTGCTTCAACCTTACCATTGTTCATGGTCATCATGTAAGCAGTTTTAACTGTATTGTGGTCTGCATCGAAGCTTGTTTGACCAGTTACACCTTCAAAGTCTTTTGTTTTAGCAAGATTATCCTTAATCTCACCTGAATTTTTAGCACCTTTTGCTGCGTTTGCTACAAGGTGAACTGAATCATAAGCCAAGGCTGCAAATGTTGAAGGCTCTTCGTTGTACTTAGCACGGTATGCATCAAGGAAAGCTTTTGCTTTAGCTGAAACTTCTACAGTAGTTGAGAAGCCTGAGATAAAGTAAATGTTTGATGCTTTTTCAGCAGTTGCTTGTTGTACAAACTCTTCACCATTGAATCCATCACCACCAACGATTGGTTTGTCAATTCCCATACCACGCGCTTGGTTTACAATTTTACCAGCTTCAGTGTAGTAACCAGGAACGATGATAGCATCAAAGTCTTTCCCTTTCATTTTTGTAAGGGCTGCTTGGAAGTCTGTGTCACCTGCTACGAAAGTTTCATCTGCAACGATTTCACCTTTGTAAGCTTCACGGAAGGCTTTGGCAATACCTTTAGCATAGTCGCTGGCATTGTCAGTGTAAAGAACAACTTTCTTAGCTTGCAATTTATCAGAAACATAGTTTGAGATAATTTTTCCTTGGAAGCTATCTTGGAAAGTTCCGATAAAGAGGTAATCTTGACCTTTAGTCAATCCATCTTGAGTCGCACTTGGTGAGATCAATGGAACACCAGCTTTTGTAGCGTTCGCTACCGCAGCTGCAGTTGCACCAGATGTCGCAGGTCCTACGATTGCTGATACTTTAGATTGGGTTACAAGGTTAGTTGTTACTGAAGCCGCCTCAGCTGTTTCAGACTTATTATCTTTATCGACTACTTCGATTTGTTTTCCATCGATACCACCTGCTGCATTGATTTCATCAACGGCAAGTTGGGCACCTTTTTGTTCAGATGTTCCGTAGGCTGCTACGGCACCAGTTTCTTCGAAGTTAAATCCGATTTTGATTGTCTTTTCATCTACTGAGTTACCAGCAGCGTTTGACGCTCCAGACTTCACTTCTCCACAGGCTGCAAGAAGTGCTACACTTGCAAGCGCCACAAACGATAGGGCAAATTTTTTCTTCATCTTTTTTGTCTCCTTATTTCTTAAATAAATAGCATGTTAAGAATATACCGAATTATCAGAAAATTGTCAACACTTTTCTTGAACTTTTTCAATGATAACGTTTTCCTCTCGATAAAGATTGCCCACAAAGGGTGTTTCAAGCTCTTGGATATGACAAACTCTGACTTTTTTTATAAATTTTTCCTTGCTCAAACGCCCGACCAATTGCTCCACTTCTTGAGTTGGAACATAAAGCTGTAAGTATCGATGTTTCTTGGAATGATAGGTAATATCTCCATAATCCTGCAGTTTTTTTGCATCACGATTATAGTAAAGATAGATAATCAAGCCAGATCGATTGACTTTTTCAAACATGATAAATCCTCTTTCTAAGAAATCTCCCCCTATTATACCAAAAAAAGCAAACTCAGTCGAGTTTGCCTTCTTTAATCATTAGTTCAATGAATTGTTGGCCATGATTTCATCAATAAAGCCATATTCAAGTGTTTCTTGGGCGCTCATCCAATTATCGCGTTCTGCATCTGCATGGACTTTTTCGATTGACTGACCTGAATTTTCAGCCAAGATTTTTTCCAAGATGTTACGAGTTTTGAGCAAGTGTTCTGCAGCAATCGCCATATCGGTTTGTTGAGTACCACCACCTGTACCACCCATTGGTTGGTGGATCATATACTCTGCATTTGGAAGCATGAAACGTTTGCCTTTTGCTCCACTTGACGCGATGACAGTCCCCATAGATGCAGCCATCCCCATAACGATAGTTTGGACATCTGCCTTGATAAAGTTCATGGTATCAACGATTGCCAAACCAGCTGAAACTGAACCACCAGGTGTATTGACATAAAGGTAAATATCTTTTGTACTGTCTTGGGCATCCAAGAAAAGCAATTGGGCAATAACAGAGTTAGCCATATTGTCTTCAACTGGACCTGTCAGCATGATGATGCGGTCTTTGAGAAGACGTGAGTAAATATCGTAGGAACGTTCTCCACGACTTGTTTGTTCAATAACTACAGGAATCATTCATTTCTCCTTTTGAGTTTTAATTTTGTTGGTCAAATGACTGAAGATAAGACTATTATAATATCTTGGTCAAAAAAGGTCAAATTTTTGCTCTGTTTTCATCAGACAGAAACAAAAATTCAACCTCCTTTCACGACTGGAAATTCTTTTCCAATTCATTCTTCTTTTCGATTTTATTTCGTACCGAACAAGCGGTCCCCAGCATCCCCAAGACCTGGAACGATATAACCGTGTTCGTTCAAGCGTTCATCCAAGGCTGCTGTAAAGATTTCTACATCTGGATGAGCTTCTTGAAGGGCTTTTACACCTTCTGGAGCAGATACAAGGCAGACAAATTTGATATTTGACGCGCCACGTTTTTTAAGAGAATCAACAGCTAAGATTGCTGAGCCACCTGTTGCCAACATTGGGTCTACGACAAAAATTTGACGTTGGTCAATATCTTCAGGCAATTTCACCAAGTACTCAACTGGTTGAAGCGTTTCTTCATCACGGTACATACCGATGTGGCCAACTTTAGCAGCTGGAACCAAGCTCAAGAGACCATCAACCATCCCGATACCTGCACGCAAGATTGGAACGATGGCCAATTTCTTACCTGCCAATTGTTTTTGAACTGTTTTTGTAATTGGTGTTTCGATTTCCACATCTTCTAGTGGAAGATCACGAAGTACTTCATACCCCATCAACATTGCAATCTCATCTACTAGCTCACGGAAAGCTTTTGTAGAAGTATCTGTACGACGCAAGATTGACAATTTGTGTTGAATCAGTGGATGATTAATAACTTCAATTTTTCCCATTTTTGGAGTTCCTTCTTTCAATTTATTTTTCTTATTATACCAAAAAACGGTTTAAAAATCTTTCTAAACCATTTATTTTTGATATTTTTTACATTAAATCTGCTTCTTTAAGAGCTTCCTGTACGGTCTCAAGTGGTAGATGGGTCAATTCAGTTCCCTTTTCTTGATAAAGGTATTGGGCATAGTCGTCCATTCGGTACTGGTTAATATAAACCACGCGCTTGCAACCGACCTGAAGCAATTGTTTTGTACAGTTGAGACAAGGAAAATGGGTTACATAGGCTGTAAAGCCTTTGGGAACACCACGTTCTGCACCTTGAAGGATAGCATTGACCTCAGCGTGAAGGGTGCGAACACAGTGGCCTTCGATGACCAGACATTCGTGATCAATACAATGCTCGGTTCCTGACACCGAACCATTGTAACCAGTGGAAATAACCTTATTATCTTTTACCAGAATCGCGCCCACTTTGGCACGTTTACAAGTGGAACGATTGGCAATTAGTAAGGCTTGGGCTGCAAAATACTCATCCCATGCTAGTCTTTTTTCAGTCATATCTCTTCTCCTTTTTCTCTATTTTTTAAAAAATGGTAACCGTAAATCCGCAATCTTTTCAGCTGGTACCTTCATGCCATCCTTGATCCATTTTAAAAGGACTGAGACGATGGCTGAACTCCAGAAGGAATGAAGATAAGAGCTGACACCTTTTGATTTTCCATGGTATTTTTCTAGAAATTCCTGCATAGCTTGGACAAAGATTTTTTCCAGATGGTAATCCAAGGCCAGTTGAATCACTCTGGCTTCCTTTCTTGCCTCGCGGAAAAGGTGAACCCAGACCAGATAAAGATCTGTCTTTAAATCGTAATGATGCAACTGTTCCATAATATTGTGGACAGTTTGTTTAAAGACGCTCTCTAAAATCTCCTCTTTGGAATCATAATTGCGATAAAAGGCCGCACGCGAAACGCCTGCACGTTTGACCAATTCAGAAATACTAATCTTGGTCAAGTCCTTTTTTTCCAAGAGCTGCAAGAGGGCTGTTTCGATGGCTTCTCTAGTTAATAAATTGGATTCTTGGTTTGATTTTCTGAGATTTTCAAGAGACTTTTCAGAGATTCTACGTTCAGACATAACATTTTCTTTCTACTTGTCACAACAGACGGATGAGGCTTTTGTTTCAAGGGTTTTCATGATATAATTGTAAAAAAAGACAGAACCTTTGTCAATGTATAACTGACAAAGATGGAGAATTTCTATGACTTGGAAGATTATTGCTGACTCTGGTTGTGATTATCGTCAACTGGCAAGACCAGCTATTGACACAACCTTTGTAAGTGTTCCCTTAACCATTCAAGTAGCTGATCAGGTCTTTGTTGATGATGCCAATCTTGACATTGACCAAATGATGGAAACCATGTATGCAACTGCAGAAGCTTCAAAATCAGCTTGTCCAAGCCCAGATGATTATTTGCGAGCATTTGAAGGAGCCAAAAACATTTTCCTAGTAACCATCACTGGTACTCTTTCTGGAAGCCACAATAGTGCTCAACTAGCAAAAAATATTTATCTGGAAGAACATCCTGATACTAAAATTCATATAATTGATAGTTTGTCTGCTGGTGGGGAAGTTGACTTGCTCGTAGAAAAATTGAATGACTTGATCGACCAGGGCTTATCTTTTGAAGAAGTGATTGAATCTATCACTGCCTATCAAGAAAAAACCAAGTTACTTTTTGTCCTAGCTAAAGTCGATAACTTGGTAAAGAACGGCCGTTTGAGCAAGCTTATCGGTACAGTCGTTGGCCTTCTCAACATCCGTATGGTTGGAGAAGCTAGTGAAACCGGAACTCTCGAACTACTACAGAAAGCACGAGGACCAAAGAAATCAGTTCAAGCTGCCTATGATGAGTTAGTAAAAGCTGGATATGCTGGTGGACGTATTATCATGGCCCAACGCAATAACGAGAAATGTTGCCAACAGCTCTCAGAGCGAATTCGCGAAACCTTCCCACAAGCAGATATTAAAATTATCCCAACATCTGGTCTCTGCAGTTTTTATGCAGAAGATGGTGGTTTGCTGATGGGATATGAAATTGATTAATTGCATTCTTGACAAGAGGTGACCATCATCTCTTGTTTTTTTGTGGTACAATAGAGCTATGAAACATTTTGATACTATTGTCATCGGTGGAGGACCTGCTGGTATGATGGCTACGATTTCCAGTAGCTTTTATGGACAGAAAACCCTCCTCATCGAAAAAAATCGGAAACTTGGAAAAAAATTAGCTGGGACTGGTGGTGGACGTTGCAATGTGACCAACAATGGTAGCTTGGACGACCTGCTAGCTGCCATCCCTGGAAATGGGCGCTTTCTCTACAGTGTCTTCTCCCAATTTGATAACCATGATATCATTAACTTTTTTACGGAAAATGGGGTTAAACTTAAGGTCGAAGACCACGGGCGCGTCTTTCCGGCCAGCGACAAATCACGAACTATAATCGAGGCTTTGGAAAAGAAAATTACTGAGCTAGGCGGTCAAGTCGCTACTCAAACCGAGATTGTTTCGGTTAAAAAGGTGGATGACCAATTTGTTCTTAAATCAGCTGACCAAATCTTCACTTGTGATAAACTGATTGTCACAACTGGTGGAAAATCCTATCCTTCCACTGGTTCGACTGGTTTTGGACATGAGATTGCCCGTCATTTTAAACACACCATTACCGAACTTGAGGCTGCTGAAAGTCCATTATTAACGGATTTTCCACACAAAGCACTTCAGGGGATTTCACTAGACGATGTGACCTTAAGCTATGGAAAACATGTCATCACGCACGATCTGCTTTTTACCCACTTTGGTTTGTCTGGCCCTGCTGCTCTGCGTATGTCTAGCTTTGTCAAGGGTGGGGAGGTTCTCTCGCTAGATGTTTTGCCTCAACTTTCTGAGAAGGACTTGGCTACATTTCTAGAAGAAAATCGGGAAAAATCCTTGAAAAATGCTTTAAGAACCTTGTTGCCAGAACGCTTGGCAGAATTTTTTGTGCAAGGCTATCCAGAAAAAGTCAAACAACTGACTGAAAAGGAACGCGAACAACTTCTCCAGTCTATCAAAGCACTCAAAATCCCTGTGACCGGAAAAATGTCCCTTGCCAAGTCCTTTGTTACCAAAGGGGGCGTCAGTCTTAAGGAAATCAATCCTAAAACTCTAGAAAGTAAGCTGGTCCCTGGCCTCCACTTTGCTGGTGAGGTACTGGATATCAACGCCCACACAGGTGGCTTTAACATCACTTCTGCCCTCTGTACTGGCTGGGTGGCGGGATCAAACCCAATCTAAATCTAAATTATTCAATGGCTAAATCAGCCCCAAAAGAAAGGAACTACTTTGGAACATATTATCTTGTTAAGGGGAGTTACTCCTAATGGAAAAAATGCTATCCCTAAAATGTCTTATCTAGTAGATATCTTGACAGAAGCTGGTTTTCAACAAGTTCGAACCTATATTCAAAGTGGGAATATCATTCTTGAAAGTGACTTAGATTTAGAAAAAATACGAGAACGTGTCCATACTCTAATAAATGAAAATATTGGTGCTGACTTAAAAATGGTAATCAAGAACAAAAGTGATTTTAAAAAAATTGTCCAAGAAAACCCGTTTGGAGAACACTATCTTTATGACCGTATACACGTGATTTTTTATCAAGAATCTATTCAAAGTCTCCCTTTAGAAAAATTGAAAATTGATTATGGTGAAGAAGAAATTTGTATCGGTAACCATTGTCTTTACCTCTATCTCCCTAGAACTGCAAAACAAAAGAAACTCCATACCAACTATCTTGAAAAGCTTTTTAATGTAGATTTGACAATGCGAAAACTAAATGTAGTAGAAAAATTATTAAGCAAGTAGTGCTTGAATTTAGTAAAAATCGGAAGAATACTCCTCCGATTTTATTTTGTCTGAGTTTGGACATAGTGGGCAATCACATCTGATGTGTACTGGGCTGTTCCAATTCCAAATTTGTCAATGTTTTCCTTAAACTCTGGGTTATAGACGTAGCCTTTACCGATATGACCGAATACTTCAATAGAGCAGTCGAATCCATAAGTACGGATGGCTTGCAAGAGTTTAGCAGCTTCTTCTTGGTTTTCTGTTGCTGTTACAGGCAGTCCAGCTTGAAGATTTTGTGACAAGGATCGAAATACTTGATTGAAGGCAGCCGTAGCTTCGTCTTCGTGACCTTTTTGGCGCTCGAGCGCTTGGTCCATCACTTCTTGTCCATATTTCTCTACCGCCTCTTGGTGGTATTTTTGATGGTCTTGGTAGTTAAATCCAGCAAATTTCTCTTGAATGCTCATTTCTCTTTCTCCTTTTTGTTCTTGAATGGTTTTTTGCAAGGTTGAAATCAAGGTATCCAGATGTTCCCTTTCTCGAGTCAAATAGTCCAACTGCCTGGTCAAATGAGGCAATAAATCTTCCCTTTCTTCCTTTAATAGCTCTGCTATTTTTTCTAAAGAAAAACCTAGATATTTGTAATAAAGAATAACCTGAAGGCGTTCCAAATCCTCCTGACTGTAGGTTCGATAGCCGTTTTCCGACTTTAAAGGAACCAAAAGTCCTATCTTATCGTAGTGGTGTAGGGTCTTGACAGAGACGCCCGAAAGCTGCGCAGCTTCTTTTATATGGTACATTATTTCCTCCTTATACTCAATGAAAATCAAAGAGCAAACTAGGAAGCTAGCCGCAGGCTGTACTTGAGTACGGTAAGGCGACGCTGACGTGGTTTGAATTTGATTTTCGAAGAGTATTACATTGATAGTATAACCCCTCCCCTCAGGTCAGAGTCAAGCGTTTTTGCGAAATTTTTTACTTTATCATAACATGAAAATGGTTTTCTTGACAGACCTTAGAAAACATGATAGGATAGTCAAGTCTATCAATCAAAAGAAACGCTCATTTTGAGTACTTATGAGGCTATTTGCCAAGGGCAGTAGCTTTTTCTTTTGTAATACTAATTTTAGGAGTTTAACTATGTCTGAAAAATCTCAATGGGGTTCTAAACTGGGCTTTATCCTAGCATCTGCTGGTTCAGCCATCGGACTTGGTGCCGTTTGGAAATTCCCCTACATGACTGCTGCTAACGGTGGAGGAGGCTTTTTACTGGTCTTTCTCGTTTCCACTATTTTAATCGGTTTCCCTCTCTTGCTTGCTGAATTTGCCCTCGGCCGAAGTGCTGGTGTTTCAGCTATCAAAACCTTTGGAAAACTAGGCAAGAATAGTAAGTACAACTTTATCGGTTGGATTGGTGCCTTTGCCCTTTTTATCCTTTTATCGTTTTACAGTGTTATTGGCGGCTGGATTTTAGTCTATCTAGGCATTGAGTTTGGAAAATTGTTCCAAATTGGTGGAACGGGGGATTATGCTCAGTTATTTACTTCAATCATTTCAAATCCAGCCATTGCCCTAGGAGCTCAAGCAGCCTTTATCCTATTGAATATCTTCATTGTATCACGTGGGGTTCAAAAAGGGATTGAAAGAGCTTCGAAAGTCATGATGCCCCTGCTCTTTATCATCTTTGTCGTCATCATCGGTCGTTCTCTCAGTTTGCCAAATGCCATGGAAGGGGTTCTTTACTTCCTAAAACCAGACTTCTCTAAGCTGACAAGTGCTGGTCTCCTCTATGCTCTGGGACAATCTTTCTTTGCCCTCTCACTAGGGGTTACAGCCATGCTGACCTATGCTTCTTACTTGGATAAGAAAACCAATCTGGTCCAGTCAGGAATTTCTATTGTAGCCATGAACATCTCGGTATCCATCATGGCGGGTCTAGCCATTTTCCCAGCCATGTCAGCCTTCAATATCCAATCTGAAGGAGGACCGAGCCTGCTCTTTATCGTCTTGCCTCAACTCTTTGACAAGATGCCTTTTGGAACCATTTTCTACATCCTCTTCCTCTTGCTCTTCCTCTTTGCGACAGTCACTTCTTCCGTCGTTATGCTGGAAATCAATGTAGGCAATATCACCAATCAGGACAACAGCAAGCGTGCCATGTGGAGTGCCATTTTAGGAATTTTGACCTTTGTCTTTGGAATTCCTTCAGCCCTATCTTACGGTGTCATGGCGGATGTTCACATCTTTGGGAAGACCTTCTTTGACGCTATGGACTTCTTGGTTTCCAATCTCCTCATGCCATTTGGAGCTCTCTGCCTTTCACTTTTTACAGGCTATATCTTTAAAAAAGCTCTTGCCATGGAGGAACTCCATCTCGATGAAAGAGCATGGAAACAGGGACTGTTCCAAGTCTGGCTCTTCCTTCTTCGTTTCATCATTCCAATCATCATCATCGTGGTCTTTATCGCCCAATTTATGTAATTAAAAAGGACTTGAGTAATGAACTCAGGCCCTTTCTTTTTTATGGATGGCTAACAATCAATTCCAAATCTTGTCCTTCTAGGGTCCAAGCTTCAACATCACTTGGTAGGATAAAGTGGCTACCTTTTTGGATTGGATAGTTTTTTCCGTCAACAGTCAGTTGACCTTGACCAGCTAAGACACTGAACAAGCTGTAGTCAGCTGTCTTTTCGAAGTCAACTTTTCCAGTAATTTCCCACTTGTAAACTGCAAAGAAATCATTGGATACAAGGAGAGTGGAACGCAAATCATCTGCTTTAACAGTTACAGGGCGGCTATTTGCAGGCTCACCAATGTTTAATACATCAATAGATTTTTCAAGGTGAAGTTCACGCAAGTTACCATTATCATCCTTACGGTCAAAGTCATAGACGCGATAGGTGGTATCGCTAGATTGTTGGGTTTCAAGAATCAAGATGCCCGCACCGATAGCATGCATGGTGCCACTTGGCACATAGAAGAAATCTCCAGCTTTAACTGGTACTTTTGTCAACAAGGCATCCCAGTTTTTATCTTCAATTTGCTGACGGAGTTCTTCTTTTGACTTGGCATTGTGACCGTAAATAATCTCTGAACCTTCATCCGCAGCGATGATGTACCAGCATTCTGTTTTTCCGAGTTCGCCTTCATGCTCCAGTCCATAAGCATCGTCTGGGTGAACTTGAACGCTGAGCCAGTCGTTAGCATCCAGAATCTTAGTCAAAAGCGGAAATACAGGCTCTGGACGGTTGCCAAACAATTCACGATGTTCCGCATACAAAGTAGCAAGGTCTGTTCCCTCAAAACGACCATTGGCCACCTTTGAAACGCCATTTGGATGGGCTGAGATGGCCCAATATTCTCCGATTTTTTCACTTGGGATGTCGTAGCCAAACTCATCACGTAGCTTGGTTCCACCCCAAATTTTTTCTTGCATAACTGATTGTAAAAATAATGGTTCTGACATCATATTCTCCTGTCTGATTTTTCTCCCCTCATTATAGCAAAAAAAGAGTTCCAGTTGAACTCTTTTTCACATCTTATAAAGTAGGGAGAAGATTTTATAAAAATAGTAACGATATACTTTTTTCTTTGATAGAGACGAACATAAAAGACTCTCGTAAAGCCAGCTGTCACTGGACTTTTTCCCTCAACTCTCATTCAAAAATTACTTTAATGAAGCATCTATTTTCATAAACGAACAAAACTGAAACCAGTCTTCTTTTTAAATCAAAGCTGTAATAGCCGTCACAAGGCCAAAAACAATACCTGGAGCATTGGCAGCAGCAAGGGGAATATCTCTTTCTTTCTTGAAAAGACCGTAGTAAACCCAGAGACTACAGTTGATGGCAGCAACCAAGGGCTGGATGAAATTTCCTTTTTGACCAGCCAGATTGTTCATAATTTGTGGGAAGTAAGACACATACATCATAACAGACATGAAGGTCGCTACCCAACCCAAAACTTTCATTTGTTTTTCGGACATTTTCAAAACCTCTTTTATTCTTTTATGCTTTTTATTTTATAATATGATGCAAAAATAAGCAAGAGTTTGAGAGTTTTGTTATAAAAATGTAAACTATTACAATCTTGTGATTAGAAAGCAGAGTGAAGTTAGGAAAAGTATATATAATCAGAAAAACGCATATTATTATGTATTGAAAAATCTTGATACTGGGTGTTTTTTTGCTGAAATATTTACTTTATTTTCTGATAAAACTGACTTTTAAGCCAGAATCAATATTTTCCTAAATCTACAACTTGTTGATATCTACTTTCATCATCAATATGATGGGCAATTTCTAACATCATTACAGGAAGAGAAAATAGTAGTTCATGTACCATGAAGGCGTTTTCTTTGTCTAGGGCTGCGGTCACTTCATCAGCCAATAACAGATTTTTTTTACGAAGAAGAAAACGTGCCAATTCAATCCTTACTCTTTGTCCCCCAGAAATATTCTCCCCGTTATTTTTGATAATAAAATCCATCCCACCCGTCAATTCAAAATCTAGTTTGACTTGTTTCAAAACAGCAAGCAACTCTTCCTCAGAAAATTCTTGTCCTAATGTTAAATTATAACGCACTGTATCGTTAAAGAGAAATGGGTGTTGGCTAATAATTCCTATACTGGATACAAAACTTGATGTACATTCATTAACAGTTGTCACACCGATAATTTCTCCCTCATCTGCTATTTCTTCTCCAGTAATGAGTCGAAACAAGGTTGACTTACCACAACCACTCGGTCCTTTGATTAAAACTTTCTGACCTACTTGAACATCCAAATTTAGATGAGTAAAAAGTTGTCTGTCACCATAGGATTTACTTAAATTTTTAATGTGCAGAGCATGCAATTCTTGCGCATCTTTTTTATCTATCTGTTTTACATCTCCAATTTCTAATACTCCAAAAATCTTATCTGCTGTCGTTTTTGCCCCTTGTATATCTACAGCATCATACATAATAGTCTGAATAGGGCTCACTAGCTGACCTGCTGCGATATACATAGCAACAAGACTTGCCACTGACACTTTCTGCCCAGCCATAGCAAAGTAAAAACCTAAAACAAGTGGTAAAACTTGGCTTAAAAAGACCATGAAACCGTTGCAAAAGAAAATTATATTATGGGTAAAGCAAAATTTTTGAATGGCTAGTTGATAATGTCTATTAATCTTCCAAAATCTGTTCTGATTTTCAGAAATTGCTTGGTTCATGAGTAGAGTATATGCTCCTCGGATACTATCAGATACTTGATTATGCACTTCTACTCTGCCTTGAGCCATGTCATCACCAGTATGTTTGAGTCTTTTATTCATCAAGAACTGAGGAATAGGACGTAAAATAGTGAAAAAGACAAAAATACTACCTAGTAACAAATTTTGCGAAATAATATAAATCGCTGTTAGTAATGCTACAAAGCTCCAGCAAATGATATTAACGTATTTTTCTAAGTAATTATCCCCAAAATACTCCATATCTTGTGTGAGCATGGTGATTTTTTCATCTTCGTTAAAATCTTTATTTATCATCAGCTTGTCAAATAAATCTGCCCTCATATTCATTTGAATTTCACGTCTAAAAACATTATGTGTATGATTACAAAAGAGCATTAAGCTATACAAGACGAAGTATACTGTAAAGCCAAAAACAGCAAACTGTATGATTTTAGAATAAGTCAGTTCTCCTTGATTTAAGGACAAGGCTTGTGATACGACTAAGGGTTGAGCAAGAGCCAAACCTCCATTTGCCAGTGCACCAATGATTGTATAAAACTTCGTTTTCTTATCCAGATAGTGAAATATTTTATTCATAATGCCCTCCTAGAAAGATAGAGAGACTAGCCACCCTATCCATTTTTATATAAACTTAACAAATATTACAATTATTGCTTACAACTTCAGGTTTTTTTACAACCTTTTTGTTTTTCTTGATAGATATTTTTGCTTACCCTTCTCTAGTCCACATCTAAAATATCTTAATAGCATCCAGAAATAGCATAAAGTGCTAGATTTTTAAGAATTTTCTCTTGCATATTCTTACAAATCAAAGAAGAGCTTAATTCCGTAATATGCTTGGCCATTGGACAAAAGCCTAATTTACAAATCAAAACAAAGAGACATATTTTACAATCTTCTCTAACAGATAGAAATCATCCTTTCATATGCATCTTATTTTTGTACTGTTATATTTTTATTATAAGATTTTAGAAAAACGCTGTCAATTGTTTATGTGCAATTGCTTTATGTTAAAAAGACCGGATTGCTCCGATCTTTCAATATTCATACTCTTAATTTCTGTTTTAAAAATAGCTAAGGTTAACGTCCACTTATTTCATACGATAAAAATCAATCACTAGACCAGCAGGCCCTTTAACTAATAAGGACTCTGTTCCCCAATCGGTTACATCTGGTCCGTGTAAAACCTTTATACCAAGCTCTTTCAACCGTTTGTAGCTCTGGTCTACATCCTCAACCTCGATATGAAGAATGATTCCTGACTGAAAATCTTCCAAAGGAATCAAATGATTTTGGGACAACATCAGACAGTGACTGCCAATCGTAAACTGAGCAAAACTGTCATCAACATAATCGGACTTTTTATCCAAAATACGCTCCAAGTCATCACAGACTTGGGGAACATCTGAAACGATAATATCTAATTGATTTAAATTCATTCACTATCCTCCATAAAAAGACCGGATTGCTCCGATCTTTTTAAGTTCCACGAAGAAATTATTTAATTGCGCGTGATTGCAACCCTTCTTCTTCCAAGAAGAGGCGGAATGGTACGAGTTCTTCTGCTTCGTATTTTTCCTTGAAGGCTTTGATTGCTTCTTCTGAGTGAAGTTTTGGATCCAATTCAAGTACTTCTACTGGAAGTGGACGGTGTTCAGTGATGCGAGCATCGATAACAACAGTTTTACCTTCTTTGCTCAATTTAACAGCTTCTGCAACAACTGCATCGATGTCTTCGATACGGTCAACTGTAAATCCAACAGCTCCTTGAGCTTCAGCGATTTTCGCATAGTCAGCATTAGGGAAGTCACAACCAAACAAGTGTTTGTTTGTGTCTTCGTATTTGTCCTTGATGAAGGCATATTTACCATTTGAGAAGACAACGTTGATAACTGGAAGGTCGTATTGAACGTTTGTGATAACGTCTGGGTAGCACATGTTGAATGCACCGTCACCCATGATGTTCCATACTTGGCGATCTGGATTGTCTTTCTTAGCAGCGATACCACCAGGAAGGGCAATACCCATTGTCGCAAAGAGTGGAGATGTACGCCACATGTTCTTAGGTGTCATGTGAAGGTGACGAGTAGATGTTTGAGTAGTGTCACCTACGTCGATTGAATAGATAGCGTCTTGATCAGCATGTTTGTTGATTGCATTGTAAACTTGATACAATTGCAATTCACCCTCAGTTTTACCTTCGAGTTTGTTCATATAATCACGCCAGTTTTGGTTATTCTTAACGTTTGCACGCCACCATGGAGTAGATTCAACTGGATTCACTTTGTCAAGGATTGCTTTCGCTGCTTGACCTGCGTCACCAAGGATAGATGCGTCTAGGGCATGACGTTTACCAAGTTTGTAAGGATCGATATCGACTTGGATGAATTTTTCAGTATTCTTGAATGCTTCGTAAACTTCAGCAAATGGGAAGTTTGAACCAAGGAAAAGAACTGTGTCTGCTTCAAAGACCACTTCGTTGGCTGGTTTCCAACCAACACGGTAAGCAGAACCTGTCAAACCTTCATAGTTCCATTCGAAAGCTTCAAAGTTTTTACCAGTTGTGATGATTGGTGCTTTGATTTTACGTGACAATTCAGTAATCACTTCACCAGCTTTAACACCACCGTAACCAGCATAGATAACTGGACGTTCAGCATTGTTCAAGATTTCAACAGCTTTGTCGATTTCAACTTCGTTCAAGGCAGGAGCGATGAATGAACGTTCGTATGAACCTGAACCGTAGTATGAGTTTTCGTCGATTTCTTGGAAACCGAAGTTTACTGGAATTTCAACAACAGCTGGACCTTTTTTAGAAACTGCAGCACGGCAAGCTTCGTCAATTACTTTTGGCAATTGCTCAGCGTAAGCTACACGTTTGTTGTAGACAGCGATACCGTTGTACATTGGGTTTTGGTTCAATTCTTGAAAAGCATCCATGTTGAGTTCGTTAACTGGACGTGATCCAAGGATTGCTAGGAATGGAGTGTTATCCATAGCTGCATCGTAAACACCGTTAATCAAGTGAGTCGCACCTGGACCACCTGAACCAACTGCAACCCCGATTGAGCCGCCGAATTTAGCTTGCATAACCGCTGCAAGAGCACCTGTTTCTTCGTGGCGAACTTGCAAGAAGCGGATATCTTTGTCTTCAGCCAAAGCATCCATCAATGAGCTGAGTGTTCCAGATGGGATACCGTAGATTGTATCTACGCCCCATGTTTTCAATACATTAAGCATTGCTGCAGATGCAGTAATTTTCCCTTGAGTCATAATGATAACTCTCCTTCAAATATTTTTAAATCTACTAAAAAAGTTTCATATAATTTTTGAAAACGTTTCAGTAAATTTTACACTACTAATTTATCACATTTATTTTGACTTTACTAAGAATCTGCTCAGAAGTTTTTATTCTCTATCACAGTACAGTTTGGAAACGTTTTTAGTTTCTGTTTTATAATACTCAATGAAAATCAAAGAGCAAACTAGGAAGCTAGCCGAAGGTTGCTCAAAGCACAGCTTTGAGGTTGCAGATAAAGCTGACGTGGTTTGAAGAGATTTTCGAAGAGTATAAAAAGCGAGCAAGCCCGCTTTTAGTCTATTTTACTAAAGTTTAGCAGAAGGGAACTGGTCAGAACAGATACAGAACTAAAGGCCATAGCTAGACCTGCCAGTTCTGGATTAAGAGCCAGTCCAACACCTGAAAAGACTCCTGCTGCAATCGGAATTCCGGCGACATTGTAGATAAAGGCCCAGAAAAGATTGAGCAGAATTCGATTAAAGGTTTTCTTACTCATGTCAAAAGCACGAACCACTCCTAGGAGGTTATTAGTTGTCAACACTAAATCTGCTGACTCGATAGCGATATCTGTTCCAGCTCCCATAGCAATCCCCACATCTGCTACACTGAGGGCAGGAGCGTCATTGATACCATCACCAACAAAGGCTACTTTTCCAGTCGCTTGTAGTTTATGGATTTCATGGGCTTTTTCTTCTGGTAAGACACCTGCAATGACCTCTTCGATTCCGATTTGATCGGCAATAGCACGCGCCACACCTGCATTGTCTCCTGTCAGCATGACTGTTTTAAGACCTCGTTTTTTCAACTGACTGATGGCAAGCTTAGCATTTTCCTTAGGAATATCTTGCAGGGCAAGCAAGCCTTTGATTTCATTCTCAACAGCCAAGAACACAACTGTCTTAGCTTCTTTTTCCAGTTCTTCTAGTTTTTCTTGATAAGTGCTAGAAATGTTCATGCCATCCAGCATTTTAGCATTTCCAAGTAAGACTTGTTTTCCAGCTATTTGCCCTGAGACACCTTTTCCGTGCAAGGCTTGGAAATTTTCAACAGTTTGAAACTCAAGTCCAGCTTCACTCGCTCGTTTCACAACGGCTTCAGCCAGTGGGTGTTGAGAAGCTTCTTCCAAGGAAGCTGCCAATCCAAGCACTTCTACTTCGTCGCCGATGATATCTGTTACCACAGGTTTCCCTTCCGTCAAAGTCCCTGTTTTATCAAAGACAATGGTTTGGACTTTCTGGATTTCCTGTAGAACCGTTCCATTTTTGAGGAGAACTCCCATCTTGGCACTGCGACCTGTCCCCACCATAAGGGCTGTCGGTGTTGCAAGACCCAAGGCACAAGGGCAGGCAATAATCAAAACAGCCACCCCATAGAGAAGAGAAGAGACAAAACTCGCTCCAAGCACGACTACACTATCCCTGAGCAAGACGAACCAAACCCAAAAGGTCACAATCCCTAAAATGACAACTGCTGGGACAAAAATGCCTGAAATTTTATCCGTCAAGTCCTGAATCGGCGCACGACTTGTCTGAGCTTTCTTCACAAAATCTACAATCTGAGCCAAAACAGTCTCTGAACCAACTTTTTCTGCTCTAAAAACAAGTGTTCCACTATTATTGATGGTTGAGCCAATCACAGTATCTCCAACTGTCTTGTCCACAGGCAGACTCTCACCTGTCACCATAGACTCATCAATACTAGAGATACCTTCTACCACGACACCATCAACCGCAATCTTTTCACCGGGACGCACTCGAATCAGGTCACCTACCTTGACTTGCTCCAAAGGGACTTGAACATAGCGTTCATCACGCAAGACTTCTGCAGTTTTAGCCTGTAAGTCAAGTAATTTCTCCACAGCTTGGGAAGTATTTTTCCGCATTTTCTCCTCAAAAACGGCTCCCATAAGAACGAAGAAGAAGATAAAGGCAGCACTTTCAAAGTAAACGGGGAGGCCAGCGAAGAGGGCAACTAAGCTATAGAAATAGGCCACTAGGGTTCCCAGAGCAACCAAGGTATCCATGTTGGCATTGTGCTTTTTAAAACTAGCCCAAGCACTTTGGATATAAGGACCACCTGCTACTAGCATAATCGGTGTTGTGGCTAAAAAGGTGCCCCAACGCATGACTTGGTGACTAATTCCTCCTGTCGACATCCCAATCATGAGGATCACAAGAGGCACAGTAAAGATACTAGTAATCCAAAAACGCTGTAAAAGTGATAGAGATTTTCGAGTCTTCTCAACGACTGTATAGCTTCCTTTTTGCATCTTCATGCCACAAGAAAATTCATGTTGGCCTAATTCTTTAGGGGTAAAACGAATTGTTTTCTCCTCGTCTACACCGATTGGTTCTAGAATACCTTCTTTTTCAAAAAGAATTTCCTTATAACAGTTTGAAGGAGTAGCACGATGAAAGGTGATCTCAGCAGGAACTCCTTTTTGCAGTTGAATGTGGGCTGGATGGTAGCCTTTGTCTGCCGTGATACGGATTTTTTGAACACCATTTTCAAGACTTGCTTTTACAATTTCAGTCATATCATTCTCCTATTCTACAATCATCTTGCCGTGCATCATGTTCATACCACAAGCAAAGCCAAATTCTCCAGCCTGCTCAGGCGTGATTTCCACTATATACTCTTCTCCCATAGGCAGGTCCGCATGTACACCAAAATCTGGAAAAACAATTTGGTCCAGACAGGGTGAAGGATCCTTACGGTCAAAGACAATGCGGGCTGGCACTGATTTCTTGAGGATAATCAACTCAGGCGTATAGCCCCCCATGACCTCCACTCGAATCTCTTGGTAGCCGTTTTTTTGCTGGGCCTTTTGTCCAGATTTTTCAGGCTTTTTGAAAAACCAAAACAAGATAAACGCGATAAGGGCAATACAAATAATGGTTACAATACTATTTAACATGACGTCTCCTTTACATACAATTACATTTTACTTCTGTTACAGCGTTTGATTTCTTCTCAGAAATCACAGCTTCCAAGTCTTCCAAGTCAGCCTGAGTAAAATCACATTCAGCAATCAAATCAGCCAACAAGTTCTTAATCCTACGGGAACAAACCTTGTCCTTGATATCTTGGACAAGTAAATCCCGACTTTGGTCCAAAGTTAAAAGGGCTGAATAGACAAAGAACTTGCCTTCTTTTTTCCTTGTCAGACACTCTTTCTCAACCAAACGAGCCAAAAGAGTTTGAATGGTCGACTTGGACCAGTCGAACCGCTCCGCCAGAACCCTGATCAAATCCGTACTGGTCTGCTCTCCTTGCATCCAAATAATCTTCATGACCTGCCATTCTGCATCTGAAATCTGCATAATTACACCTCCTAAATCTACATTTGTCAATTACAGTTATTAGTATACTCCAAAAATCTACATTTGTCAACTATGAAATTAATCTTTTCTTTGAAAAATTGAATTTTGACCATACGATAAAGGATTTTCAGTCAAATCTTACTATATAAACTATAAAAATATGCTATACTAAAGAAAAAAGAAAACAACCACTAGGGGTGCGTAAAGCTGAGATTAACAACTGTTAGACCCTTTGACTCAATCTAGGTAATGCTAGCTGATGGAAGTGGAAATGATAATGGGGACTAGCAGTCTTCTATTGCCTTCCTGAAACAAACTAGCTTGTTCTTAAGAATACAAACTTCAGTTGGTTGGGAGGTTTTAGATGACTTATTTACCCGTTGCTTTGACCATTGCAGGGACTGACCCTAGTGGTGGTGCTGGCATTATGGCTGATTTAAAGTCGTTCCAAGCTAGAGATGTCTATGGAATGGCCGTTGTGACAAGCCTTGTCGCTCAAAATACCAGAGGCGTTCAATTAATCGAGCACGTTTCTCCTCAAATGTTGAAATCCCAATTGGACAGTGTCTTTTCGGATATTCCACCTCAGGCTGTAAAAACTGGAATGTTGGCAACTACTGAAATCATGGAAATCATCCAGCCCTATCTTAAAAAGCTGGATTGTCCCTATGTCCTTGACCCTGTTATGGTCGCTACTAGTGGAGACACTCTGATTGATTCCAGTGCCAGAGACTACCTAAAAACAAATCTGCTTCCCCTTGCAACCATTATCACTCCGAATCTTCCTGAGGCAGAAGAGATTGTTGGTTTCTCAATCCATGACCCCGAAGACATGCAACGTGCCGGTCGCCTGATTTTAAAAGAATTTGGTCCTCAGTCTGTGGTAATCAAAGGTGGCCATCTCGAAGGCGGTGCCAAGGATTTCCTCTTTACAAAGGATGACCAATTTGTCTGGGAAAGTCCACGAATTCAAACCTGTCATACACATGGTACAGGATGTACCTTTGCTGCAGTGATTACGGCTGAACTAGCCAAGGGGAAAACCCTCTATCAAGCAGTCGATAAGGCCAAGGCCTTTATCACGAAAGCCATCCAAGACGCCCCTCAACTCGGTCATGGTTCTGGTCCAGTCAACCATACAAGCTTTAAAGATTAAAAAACTCTCTAGTTCCCACTTTTAGGGAATTAGAGAGTTTTTATATTCTTAGAAAATCTCTTCAAACTATGTCAGCTTTATCTGCAACCTCAAAGCAGTGCTTTGAGCAACCTGCGACTAGCTTCCTAGTTTGCTCTTTGATTTTCATTGAGTATTAATTAGAAAATAATGTCATCCAACTTTGTCAAAAAGGCTTGAGTTTTTGCCTCTATATCTTCTGCCTGCATCAAATCACGCACTACAGCTACACCAGCTATGCCAGTGCCGATAAGTTGGTCAATATTCTCTGATGTCAAGCCTCCGATAGCAACTACTGGAATAGCGACCCTTTGGCAAATTGTCTTCAAGGTTGAAATCAGGGTGATAGGCGCATTTTCCTTGGTCGTAGTCGGGAAAATGGCTCCTGTCCCCAAGTAATTCGCCCCTCCTTCTTCTGCCTCGAGAGCTCTTTTTACAGTTTTAGCTGTAACACCGAGGATTTTGTCAGGGCCCAAGACTTGTCGGGCAACCGAAACTGGTAGTTCATCGTCTCCGATATGCAGACCAGCAGCATCAACCGCAAGACAAACATCCAAACGATCATCGATTATCAGGGGTACCTGATAGGCATCTGTTATTTCCTTGACTTCTTTTGCCAGTTGATAATATTGATTGGTTGTGAGATTTTTTTCTCGTAATTGGACTATGGTAACCCCTGAACGGCAAGCCGTCTCAACTTTTTTAAGAAAGCTTTCCACGGAATCTTGGTAGCGATTGGTTACTAGATACAGTCTAAGCGCCTCTCTATTCATAAATGTCTCCTTTGATGGCATCTAGCCAATTTTCGTCTCTTTTTAGGAGCGAAAGCTGATTGAGAACTTGATAACGAAATTCTTCCAAGCCCATTCCTTGAACAAGAATTCTCTCAGCGGAGATATTGAGATAAGAGACCGCTAAGCAGGAAGCTTCAAAGCCAGTCATTCCTTGGCTGAGAAAAACAGCTGTTAAAGCTCCAACCAAATCTCCTGTCCCTGTTATCCAGTCTAATTCTGCACAGCCATTTCCCAGTATAGCAACTTGATTTTCTGAAACGATGAGGTCCTTGGGGCCTGTGACTAAGAATGACATACCTGGATAGGTCTGACACCAGTCTTTCAAAACTTGAAGTAAATCCTCAGTTTCTTGATCTTTAGCACTCGCATCGACCCCAACCCCGTGGTGTTTTAAGCCAACAAGACTTCGGATTTCTGACATGTTTCCTTTAAGGACCGTAGGTCTATAGTCTAAAAGGTCTCTAACTAAAGTCTTCCGAATGACTGAAGCTGTTACGCCAACCGCATCTACTACCATTGGAAGAGAAACTTGAGCTGCATAAGAAGCTGCTATACGGATTGCTTTTTCCTTCTCAGCTGAGAAGTGCCCCAAATTGATGAAGAGTGCCTGGCTTTGCTTAGTAAAATCAAGAACCTCACGGGGATCATCTGCCATAACTGGTTTACATCCCAGAGCCAAAATCCCATTTGCTAGCATCTCACAAGAAATCTCATTGGTAATACAGTGAATTAGGGAACTATAGCCTATAGGAAAAGGATTTGTCAATGCTTGCATCAGTCTATCCTTTCAGCAAAGAAATATCCTTGCACTTTTTTAAAGAATTCCTGCTTGATTAAAAATCGAAAGGCAATAAAGGAAATCGCTGTACCAATCAAGGTTGCTCCGAAAAATCGAGGCGTGTAGATAAACCAGCTAAGCTTAGCAGCTGATCCTGTAAAAAGTACCATAACAGGATAGGAAACAATAGAACCAATAATACCTGTTCCCAAAATTTCTCCTAGAGCGGAATAATGAAATTTTCGACCATACTTATAAAAGAGACCTGCTAGAAGGGCTCCAAAAGTTGCTCCTGTGAGAGCTAAAGGCGGAATCCCTTGAGTCGTCATACGGATAAAGGCTGTCACTGTAGCCATAGCCAAGGCATAAACAGGTCCCATCATGATTCCTGCTAGAATATTGACTACACTGGACATCGGTGCCATTCCCTCAATCCGAAAGATAGGCGTAAGAACTACATCAAGGGCAATCATCATGGATAAAATGGTTAATTTGTGAACCTGTAATTGGTGGTTTCTCATATTTCTATTCTTCTCCTGTTTCTAAAGACTGTAAATCGCTCTTCCATGTCTGGTGTTGGTAGGCCATTTCCCAAAACTTAGCTTCCATATGAACACTGATGTGGAAGGCATCTAGCATTTTTTTCCTGTCTGTCTCATCACTTTCTCGATAGAGTTGATTAACCAGCGCTCCCTCCTCTCTGATCTGTTGCTCTAACTCATCCGTAATATAAGTTTCAATCCATTGTTGGTAGAGAGGATTTGGTGATGGTTTAAGATTAAGTGATTTGCCTATATCATGATATAACCAAGGACAAGGCAGCAAGCTTGCAAAAGCGATGGCTAGGTTGGGCTCTGCAAATTGACGATAAATGTGCGAAATGTAATGATAACAAGTTGGAGCGATTGGATGTTGCTCCATTTCCTGATCGCTGATTTCCAATTCCTTGAAAAATTGTTGGCGGATAAATAACTCACCTTCCACTAGACTCTGAGCATTTTGTTTCAAGAGTCTTTTCATCTCTTGGTTTGAAGTCTTATCAGCCAAGAGGTGATAGGCTTCTGAGAAGGCCTTCAAATAGTAGGCATCCTGAATCAAGTAATAGCGAAAGATGGACAGGTCTAAATTTCCCTCTTGTAACTGTAATACAAAGGGATGATGAAAGGAGGCCTGCCAAGCTTCCTTGGATAATTCCATCGCAATATCTGTAAATTCCATAATAACTCCTTTATAAAAATAGACTGGTTTGAAGCAATAAAAAGAAAAGCAGGTAGATGAATATTGTCCTTTGAGGAATATAAAAAGTCCGATAGCGATTCTCCACCTGTGCATGTTCGTCATATCCATGCGCCGATAGGGCTCTCAGGTAAAGATGGCGCCATCTAAAGACTGTCATCAGAACCTTGCTGTAAATCAAGGGAGACCAAAAATGCAGTTCTTGACCGCGTAATAGGCAAGCTTCCTTGAGAGACTTGATTTCTTGCTGAATGAGGGGGAAGGAATTGAATACCACAATCAAGGCATAGGACCAAGAGCGTGATAACCCCTTTTGAGCCAAGTACAAGAGAAGCTCTTTTAGGGAAATAGAGGAAACAAAGACAAGACCAATACAAACGGTCACAAAAGCCCTCGTTCCAAGCATGACTGCCTGCGAAGCATCTCCATGTAACTGAACTGCCCAGTAGTTGGCCAAGGATGGCAAAATGGCGAGCAGAATCATCCAAGCCAATACTTTAAATCGACGGTAATAGAGCATAAAGAGAATACAAAATGCAACTACCGAGAGATTAAGAGCAATCGAAGGAATGAAAGATGTTTCCAGCGATAAAATTAGCAAGAAGAGACTGATAATCGGTGTCTGGGTTGCTACTTTGACCATACTATCTCACCTCCCCTTGAGTATTGCTACTCTGAGATGTGAGTGGTTTGGTAATTGTCACTTCTTTCACATGACTGAGACCCTGACTAGTCATCTCAATCCAATAATCAACCACAGAGATCAAAGGATCTAAACGATGGCTAATGATCAAAAAACTTCTTCCTTGATTTCTCTCCTCCACAATCCACTGACAAAAATAATGGCAGGCTCTATCATCCAAACCAGCAAAAGGTTCATCTAGTAAAATCACAGAAGCCTTGCTGGTCAAGATGGTCAAGAGCTGAAGAATCTTTTGCTGGCCACCACTTAATTGATAGGGACTCTTATCAAGAGCCTGCTCCAGATCAAAATATCGTAAAGCTTGGAGTATCCGCTGATTTCTTTCAGAATCAGGTCCATCTAATTGCAGCTCTTCTCGCAGACTGGCTCTGATAAACTGCTTCTCAGCTTCCTGAACAACACCCGTCAGGTCACGATACAAACTCTTTTTCTTTTTCAGGACTGTCTCCTTCCAGGTAATTCGTCCTTTATACTTTTGAAATTGAAGAATAGACCGAAAGAGGGTTGATTTCCCGACACCATTATCACCCAAGATACAGGAGACTCCTTGGTAGAATGTAAAATCCGCAATTGAAAAGAGGGGGCGATGTTCCAGCTCACAAGTGATTCGGTCCATATGGAATAGTTCTGGGCTAGAAGCAACCTCCTTTGAAACAGCCTGTGTCATTTCAGAGGCAGGGATTTGATTTATTTTCCTTAGTTGTCCGTCTCTTAGCTCCACCATATGGTCAATATAGGCTTCATAATCAGATAAATCATGGTCGCACAAAATAACTGTCTTCCCATCAGAAACCAACTCTTTTAGAATCTCCAATATCTCTATCCTACTCTTGCGATCAATGGAAGCGAAGGGCTCATCCAAGAGATAGACCCTAGGATTCATAGCAAAGAGAACAGCCAAAGCAGCCTTTTGCTTTTCCCCACCTGATAAGTGATGAATTGGACGGTGCAAAATCGCCTTGCAGCGACATTGCTGGACAACCTCTGCTATTTTAGAATCAATTTCCTGAACGGGATGCCCAATATTTTCCAAGGTAAAAATCAGCTCCTCAAACAAGTTCTCCATGGTAAATTGATGATTGGGATTTTGAAAGAGAATACCAACCGTCTGGACACGTTCGATGATAGAAAGCTGACTGACCTCGCTCCCATTTATCAGGACTTGACCGCTATAGGGAAGAGAACTGACTTGGGCAATCATTTGAAAGAGACTCGATTTTCCTGAACCACTGCTCCCAACTAACAAGGTAAAGGCTTGCGCATGAAAAGTAAAATCAATCGGCTCAGAGAAGATTGGGGACTGAATCGCTCGTAGTTCCAGCCCCATCTATGCTTTTCCTCCAGCTGC